>JAFDZL010000320.1 GCA_018266935.1 Bacteroidota bacterium
TTGGGATGCAGTTTGAAGAGCATTCGGCGCCCGGCAGCTATTTTTACCGTTTCCTGAATAAACGCCGGCCTGTCCTCTTTACGATAGGTTTCGCGCATATCGCTGGTGGCCACCATTACATAATCGCGGTGTGGAAAATCATTGTCAAGATATTGCCGGCAATTGTCATAATTCGGCATGCCGGTCACGATTATTCTATCGCGGCTGGTTCCGCGTTTGACAAAATAGTTTTTATAACCTTCCGAAGCCGCACAATAGATATCACAAATATTGCGCGATCCATTGAGCGAGGTGTCCGCGCTCAGGTATGAAGGAAGGCCGAGATGCTTAATGATGGCGCTCTTCAGCGTGTATTTATCTATCATGCCCTCCTGCACCCAGATGGTCTTGGTTTTCCGCAGGCTTTTTGCTACGATCATGTCCGAGCAATAAACCACCAGGTCGTATTTATTCTTTTTCCCTGCATAATCCATCTGGAGCCCGTGATTACGCACATATTCTTCCGACCGCGCTTTAAACTGGCCGGCAATAACGGTATTTTCAACGAGTGACGTGTATTTTACAATCGATTTGATTGCACGCGAATCGGCAAATATCTGGCTGAACCAGCAATCGTATTCGGGCAGTTGCTCAGCTATCTGATGCATCTGCGTAGTTTGGTTAATAGAACCTGTGATGAACAGAATCTTCTTCTTCAGTTGAACCATAGGGGTTTAATTATTTGTTAGGTTCTGATGAAGTCAAATGTACAAACGACGTTTGGCTTTCGCGTTAAAACGGATTAAACTTAATCTGGTGTTAACACTGGGTAAATTTAACACAACTTTCTTTTATAACAGGAAATTTACAAAGGATTATTGAAAAAGACTGACAAATGGGAGTTCTTTTGCCAGATGAAAACGCTCCGGTTTGGGGAAAAGTAATTCCGCAAACTACAGGGCAGATGACTGGTGTACATGGCGCGGCGGCCCTGGCGTTGCCATCACATCATCAGCCCCGCCCGGCTTAGCCGCAAACTTTTAAAAGAGAATATTACGAATCAAAGGGTCAATGTAGCGGCCCGGTCGCCTTGACCTGTAGAGGAGAAACGTTTATTTGTCCGTCTACAACCTCCATGGTCCTGCTTGCTTCGATGCCTCCCAGGTTCAATCCGCCGATATCAGCGGACGCGCCTATGCTGGAACTGCCGCCCGTAAGTTGCCAGTTATCGTTAAACTGTGCTTCTATTTTTCCTTCGACCCCGGCACTGGCCTTAACAACGCTTTGATCGCCAACTTTTACAATATCAACGTCTTTACTAACACTTATGTCAGCCCCCACTTTGTTGGTATAATTATTATTTTGTGCGGCAATCGGGTCATTGACATGTTCATAGAACCCTTTAAAAGGGCCGCCGCCGATGAAAAATTTGGAGGAGTGACAAGTTTCTTCCACACCGATACCGAAGCCATAAGTGTGATCATAGCACGGACCCTCGAACTCTTTGATATGCTTGGGTTTTTTGGAAAACGGGTCGGGTGGGTTAACTGACATTTCTATTGGCGGGCAGTCGGGTGGCTGCATTTGGATAAAGCCCAGCACCCCTGTTCCGTTTACTATGGTATGTAAACCATTTCCCCACTCTCCATATGATTCCACGATGGCTCTGCGAATAATGAACTGCCGGTAATCGTTCAAATATCCGTTCCATCCCACCTCGTGCACACGGCTTACCAATGGCGCGGTGGCATTAATATACCATTGGATGGCATTAGAAACCCGACCGTAATAAGCTTCCCACAACTCAGAGATCATCTCAAGGTCACTATTTTTCGACTTGTGCATTTTGGGTATCCAGGTACAATTCACCTGATTTACGCACCTCTCGTGCGCGGGGTCGTCAGGGGGGCAGTCTCCCAGTTCTTTCGTATATTGTTTGACCATATCCAGATCGTGGTTGAATACGTCCATCGTTATAGGCTTGATCTTTTTCTCAAAGTCTTGTTTGTAATACCCTACTTTCTTTTCAAACAGATCTTCGATGGGCGTCATCATTGCAATGAACTTTTGAAAATTGTTGGGTATTACCAAGTCACCGCCGTCATCCCGGTAGGGTGTCGTATTAAGCGGCCTTAATGTGCCCAGCCTTTGCCTGAGATCTTTGGAACGCCCGGTTAGGTCGGCGGTGCTGCTTTTTTCAAAATCATAAAAATACTTGCCTATCCAGAGCAGGTCTTTGCCGTCATTCACAAAGATCTTTTTGTAGGCTGGGTAAGTAACGTCGTCGTCAGCGCCGGGCGGTGGGTCCTGGCTGGTATCGTCTGTATCGGAGTTATCGTAAGTATGATCGCTGTCGGGATCGGACTTGTCGCGGTCGTGCTGCATGTTATTTTTACTGATCGCCGTTGTGGTTGAAGTACTGAATGCGTCCGAAGGACCGTTGTCGGGTGCGCCCCCGCCTCCCCAGGATTTAATTTCTTTGGCAAGGCATTCAAGCAGGGCTGCATAATCCCCCTTGGCATAAGCAATCATAGCCTTTCCTTCGTTTGCGTTGTTGAAATTGCTATTGATGGCCAATGCCTTATCAAAATATTTATTACCCGTATCGAAATCTCCATAGTAAGCAGCAGCCCACGCTATATTCGCATTAATAATTGCCGATCTGCCGGTATCGAGCGCGTTAGCATAAAAATAACATTGCAGCGATCGCTGGTAGTTTGATTGGTCGCGATAGTAAACGCCAAGGTCATTGATCGCCCATATATCTTTTGGATTTTTTACTATAGCAGTAGAAATCAAATAAAGCCCCGCATATTTTGAGCCGCCCGTCGCCAGCAAAAAGACACCCGTGCTTGCCAGGTTAATTTTGGGGTTCTTAACCATTCCTTTAAGGGCATTCAATGAAAGCATGTCAAGCTTTGAAGCAGCTATTTTGAGGTCGGCATTGGCTATTGCCGCAATGGCATTGCTATTCAGGGGAGGCAAAACTTCTGCATGATTTGCCAGGTTAGGCTTTGGTGTAGATTGATCGGCGACCTGGAAATACCCCTGTAAACGCTGGTTCGCGCCGTTCATCCTGGTTTCGAGCGCATTGATATCCGGCATCTTAATGCTTTGCACATTCATATTATTGATGTCCGGCATTTTTACGTTCTCAATTGAGGGATCTTTCTTTTTTGCGGAATCAAGATTGTGATTGGCCAGTTGCAGCTGTTTCTGAAACTTCGGGTTTCCCTTCATACTGTCCAGGATTTGCTGGGCTTGTTTCATCTTTGCCGCAATATTGGGATCTGACTGCATAGCTTTTAGCCGGGCCTTTGCTTCCTCGAGCTTTTTTTGCTGCTCAGGTGTCATTTGTGCCATCACCGACAAGGCAAACAACAAGAAACATAAAAAACCTATGGTCTTTTTCATTTCGCTATACTTAATTAGCAGAGGTCATGATCAATTTTTGCAGTGCAGCCATGTTTATTTCCTGAATCACCGTTTGTATATGATCAGGGCGGCCTTCAACGTGCATAGCCAGGTTCTGTACCACATCGCATTTGGTGGTTTTGACTCTGGTCAAATTCAAATTGGCAGGGTTTGCGGCGAAAGCGGCCCTGGCATAGTTGTAGCTATCGTATTTGTGCAGCCATCCGCCGAACAGCACTGTTGTAATGTGAGTTGGACTGCTGAACAGAAAATCAGCTTCGCCGACGTCATAAGCGTGGTCTTGCGGGGGCTGTGGATTGTGCAGCATGCCGGCATAAAAAGCACCTGGTACTGTAAGTGGCTTTTGAGGCAGGATGCATTTTTGATCTCCGTCGGTAACGCCAAATCCCTCCTGCGTGGAGTTGGCAGAAAAGTGCACAAGAACAATAGCTGAATTGGCGAATGCTACCGTCGATTTAATTTTGTTGCTTTTTAAATCGTTAAAGGAATTTGTTGAAACGGCATAAACGCCGTTTTGTACATCCTGGTACTTTTTGATGAAGGCATCTGACTTTTTTTGATACCAGGCTACCTTATCATCATGCTCTTTTATCCCTTTTTTATTGTTCGATTGGATGTCGCTCATATATTGGGCCTGATGGTCCTGCATGTATTTGCCGCTTAATTGCCCGTAATATTGAGCGGAGTCCATGTAGGTCTGCAGCAATTTATTATTAGCTTCATTATTACGGTCGGTATTCATGGCGGTAACGGCCTGATTTGATTGCTGCGTAAGATCATTGGTAAACCAATCTTTCCAGGCTTTTAATGAGTCTCTGTTAACAACCAATATGAAGCTGATCTGGTAGCCATGGGGCGGCCTTTTTTCATAAGGAACAGTTTCCCATTGCGCATATCCGATAAGGGAATTTGGCCTGTCATAATAAGATTCGTTCAGTTCGTATAGCTGCCAGTGTTTTTGCTTTGCCAGTTTTTGCAAAACGTCGGTAAAAAAATTCCTTAGGTTACTTTCCATCGCCAGCTCTTGTGGCGTTATCTTATTGTCCGCCTGTCGTTCTGTAAAAGACTGAGCATTGGTTATTTCGCTTTCATGGGGGCAAGGCGCGGGGAACCAGCTGCAGTCCTCCTGTGCGGATGCTGAACGGGGAGCGGTAAACAGACCCGTTAAAAAACAAACCGTGATGAGTGACCGGATTTTCATGCTTTTGAGTTTTAACTGTATTATATTTTTATCAGTTCAACTCTCCGGTTATTAGCCATCCCTTCGGGCGAATCATTGGGTCCCAGTGGTTTAGTGTCGCCGAAACCCTTGGTGGCAAGGCGCGATGCATCAATTCCCATAGATACCAGTTGAGCCTTTACCGCGTCGGCGCGCTGTTGTGAAAGGGTCAGATTATGGGCCGGATCACCGGTATTGTCTGTATGCCCGTCGATCTCAAATTTAAGTGAGGGATCTTTCTGCAAGGTGGAATAAATGCCATTTATAGTACCCATTGATTCTGGCTTAATAGTGGCTTTATCCACGTCGAACAAGATACCGTGCAAGATTATTTTGTTATCAGTGGTCACTTGTTTATAGATGTTGATACCACCGGCTGCAATACGGATATTTTTGATGTAAGAGTTTTCGTAACCGTTTACATCGATAGTAACGTTGTTCGCCTGTCCGCTCAGATTATTAACGCTGGCAACACGGTATTGGTCCACATATATTTTCCCGGTGTTTTTATTGATCGCGATAGCTATATGATGCCATTTCATGGGGTCCTTCATAATGTCTTTCAATGCATCCGGATATTCAACATCTCCCAGCGTCCAATTCACGCCATCATTACTGAAGGTCATACCCGGTATCTCCCCGGCAACCGAAGCATAATAGACCCGGTGACCGAAATCTACCATAAGATGTTCCAGACCGAAAAGCTCATTTTTGAAATCAAGCTCGATGGTAAACTGATCGGGCATATATGAGGTGTTCTTCATGCGGGGAGTCATGGTTGCACCTGCGCCTTTGGGCACATGGATCACATTTTCACCGTCTTCCTGCTGCACATCCATTTGACCATGCACCAGCGTAAATTGTGATGGTATTTCCCCTACGCTTTCATCTGCCAATTGTGATTGAAAAATGATTTTATCGCCGGTAATGAAATCGTAATTCTTATAGTCCTTTATACTGCCGGTACTGCCTCCGGCGGCCGAAGGCTGAGCGACTTGTGCTTGCTGATTGCCCTTCTGTGTATTCGTTTGTTGCTGATTGTTTTCTTTTTTCTTTTTCCTGAACAGGCCCTTTATCGCACTTTCCGCCTTGTTTACACTATTGTCAACCGTGTTATCGACATTGTTGTTCACAGAACTGGTAGCATCCGATTTGGCTTTATCAGCCGGGTTATCGATCTGCGCGTACAGCGGACCTGCCACAGAAAATAATAGCAGGATAAGGATTAATCTTTTCATAGCTTTTTGGTTTACCTAAAGCTACCCCAAGATCAAGAGGGCATCAATCGCAAAAAAGTGTTAGCGGGGATTTTTGCCATAGACTTTGTTCAGCGCTTCGGTGCGGCTTTGCACATGAAGTTTCTCGTAGATGCGGCGGGCATGGGTGCGTACAGTTTCGATACTGATCTTTAGTTTGGCTGCAATCTCTTTATAGCGCAGTCCCTCGGATAAATTCTTTAATATTTCCTTCTCACGCGAGGTGAGCAATTCGGATGCTTCGATACTGTCCTCTTTCTGGAACGATGCGATCACCCGGCGCGCTATCTGCGTGCTCATCGGCGAACCGCCTTCATAAACTTCCGCAATTGCTTCCAGGATACGCGCCGGGACCGTCTTTTTAAGCAGGTATCCGGTGGCGCCGGCTTTCAGTGATTCGTAGATGTTCTCATCGTCCTCGTACACCGTGCTCATGATGAACTGGGTATCCGGCATCATGGGCTTTAACTGCTTTACGCATTCTATGCCGTTTATACCCGGAAGGTTGATATCCATTAGCACGACATCGGTTTGGCTTCGGGGGAGCCGCTCTAATGCCTGTTCAGCCGTCGAATAGACGTCTTCGCATGAGAATCCCTCGCTCAGGTTTATCAATATCTTCAAACCCTCGCGAATCTCTTTAATATCCTCGACTATGGCTACAGCTATCATTTAGTCTATTACAAAACTATCAGTTTATCAATTTTTTGCACTCACAAAAAAGTGTTAGACGGGAATTGAAAGCGTGACCGAAGTGCCTTCGTTTTTTGCGGAGATGATGCGGTACGACGCACCGATCTGGTCCATACGGTTGCGGATATTTTGTAAGCCGTTAGAAAATATGCCAACATCCTTCACATCGAATCCACAGCCATTGTCTTCGATAGCTATGGTCAATATATTATTGCGAAGATTCAAA
>JAFDZL010000321.1 GCA_018266935.1 Bacteroidota bacterium
CGAGCTAAAACAATATAAAGCGGCCATCGCCGACTTCGATAAGGCGATATCCATGGTGCATACCAACCCGTATATGTACCATTACCGGGCCAACGCCAAGTCGAACCTGGGTGACTACCAGGGCGCAATAGAAGATTTTGACCAGGCGATAAAACTATCGCCCAACAACCCGGAGCTGTACGAATACCGGGGCGTTACCAAAGCCAATTTGCACGACAACAGGGGCGCTATCGCCGATTATGATATTGCGGTAAGGCATGACCCAAACAATGCCGAACTGATCTATTATCGCGCTAATTCAAAAGCGAATATCGGCGACTACCGCGGCGCTATCGAAGACTTCAACCGTTCGCTCAGCCTGAAGCCGAATAACGTAGAAGCGGTATTTTATAAGGCTAATGCCGAAGCCAATGTCGGGGAGTATAAAGAAGCGGTTGCGGATTTCAAGCAAACCATCCGGATGAATCCGCACATGCCGAATGTTTATAAATACCTGGCGCATGCCCTGGCGAACGACGATGACGAGGAAGGCGCTTTAGCCTATTTCGGTGACCAGATAAAAAGCGACCCGAACAATGCCGAACTGTACTTGTATGACGGCCTGGTGAAAAGCAACATGAACCGTAAGCAAGAGGCGATAGAGGAATTCAATAAATCGATCTCGCTCGATCCGAAAAGTTCGGATGCTTACCAAAGCAGGGGCGATGCGCGGCTGGGATTTAAAGACTGTAAAAACGCTGAATTGGACGCCGATACAGCCATCCGGCTTGACGCAAAAAATAGCTATGCCTTTATTACCAAAGGACGCGCAAAGTTTGGGCTGAACGATACTACAGGGGCGTTGAAAGAATTAAACAAGGCGGTAGAAGTTGGCCCGAAGAACGATTACGCTTACGCTATCCGGGGCGACCTGAAAAGCGCCAAAGCCGATTATACTGATGCATTAAAAGATTACGACAAGGCCGTTGAACTCAATGGCGGTTATGCCGAAAATTATTTCCGCCGCATGAAGGCACGCATCAAAACCGGCGACAGGGCCGGGGCTGTAGCTGATTTCAACCGCATCATGGAGATCAATTCAAAACGGGCAAGTTTGATGTTTGAGGTGGGTAAGGCAATGAACGGGGCAGGATTTTATAGCCAGGCATTGTCTTTATTCGACAGGCAGATCAAAAATGATCCGAAGTCGGCCGACAATTATGTGCAGCACGGCATTGCCCTGCAAAATACCGGTAAGGTGCAGGATGCTATGCGCGATTATAATACCGCTATTCAACTCGACCCTAAATCATACGAAGCTTACGATAATCTGGCCAGCGCAAAGCTGACGGCCAGCGATACGACCGGCGCGATGAAGGACCTGGCTAAATCCATCGAACTCAAGGAAGACAATGCCGATGCTTACTTCATCCGCGCAAAAGCGCACCTGATGATGAAACATTACCAGCAGGCGGTTGACGACTACAATTCCGTTCTTTACATCAGTCTCGAAAATACCAATGTGTATGCTCGCCGCGCTTATGCCGAAAGTTTCATCCCCGACGAGAAGGACCGCATGAACGCTGACTTCAGCTACGCAGTAAAGGTTGAACCGAAAAATCCGGATACTTACTATTTACGCGGCCTGGCCAAGCTGCACCTGAACGATAAAACCGCCTGCGCCGATCTGAATACCGCCGCCGGCCTTGGTTCAAAACAGGCACAGGAGGATTTGAGGAAGTATTGTCGTTGATTGTTTACAGCCATGCTTAAATAATTCGTTAAATTTGTAACTATGGAAACGTTGATCATCAGTATCCCGGATAAAAAGACTGCCCTGGTAAAGCAAATACTAAAGGAGCTTGGGGTGACTATAAAGTCCGAAATCAAAGGCCAGATGAAGGCGTCGGATTATGCAAAATCGATTAACATCAGCAAGGATGATGCTAAAAAGATGCTGAAAGATATCTCAGAAAGCCGGAATGAATGGGAAAGAGATATTTAATAGATTCCAATATCTTGATTGAATTTGTCGGGAAGCTTTTGCCGGAAACCGCATCTTCTGTACTAACGGCAATTATCGATTCCGATTTTAATACATCCTTTATTAATAAGATCGAAGTATTGGGTCATCATAGCGCCGATGACGCTTGGGTTAATTTCATTAAGCAGGCTTCAATTATTACAGCGGATGATGAGATTATTGAGCAAACCATTCAAATCAGAAGAAACAATAAGATAAAATTGCCTGACGCAATTATAGCCGCAACAGCTATTGTTAACGACTTGACATTGCTGACGCGGAATAGTGAGGACTTTAAAAATATCTCCGATTTAAAAATGGAAAATCCGTGGTCGTGGAATGAGCATTGATATTAACGATACCCAAATATCTCCCCAATCGCCCTCTCCCTGAAATCAAAAACCTCTTCCAATTTTTTCTTCACGATTAGGTTATTCGCCGTCCGCCCGATAAAACCATAACCGATGGCGTAATTGACAATATCTCTCATTTCAACGCCGTCTTCTACCTGTTTAAAAAAATGCTGGTGGTGCCATAAGGCATACGGCCCGAAGCGCTGCTCATCGATAAAATATTCCTTTTCCTTTACCTGGGTGATCTCCGTCATCCAATTCAATTTGACGCCAAGTAAGGGAGCTACTTTATAGGTGATGATCATCCCCGGATAAACCTTCGAACCCTCCTTAAAATCCGAGGTAACAACGAAATTCATGTCCGGCGGGGTGATCTTCGCCAGGTTCAGCGGAGAGGTAAAAAAGTCCCAGGCGTTATCGAGCGTAGTGGGAATAAATGTTTCGCGTTTTAGCGTATAGGTTTTCACGTCAGCATTAACGAAATTAGACGAGCTTCGGTTTTATTAGGATGTCTTGGGTGCCAGTTCCATACGCATTTCCAGGAGCAGCGGTATGAAGCCAACTTTTTCATAGGCCCTGATGGCGCCGGGATTATTGTGATATACTTCCAGCCTGAACTCGTCAACGTTTTTGGACAGCGCCCAACGCTGCAGCGCCTCCATGATCATTCGGTTAACGCCTTTGCCGCGATGGTCGGGCTTTACGTACATAAAGCCCAGGTGAGCGTGTTTATCATGCTTTAAATAATTCTTTGAATTTACAATATGCGCATAACCGCTTCCGACCAATATGCCGTCCCTTTCTGCCACAACCACCTCCGCATCTGCTGATTCGACCAGCGCAGCCAGGTCGTAGTAATGCGCATCGCCCTCTTTAATGGTACCATCTAACGGTCGTTCAAATTCCATAATGCCCCTTTCAAAATCAAGCAGGGTGCTGAGATCGGCTAAAGTTGCTGTCCGGATAGTAATGGGGTTCATTGGCCTTAATTTGCGCCTAAGGTAATCAACGGGGATGAAAGCATAGGCGCATAGCCCGGAAAGTATTGCAACGGGGGTGTAAGTTTTCAAGGGCAGCGTTTATCTGCGACGAAAAAAGTCTTTAGTCATAAGCCTGAGTTCACTGTCCCGGTGACTCAGCACCCAGCACTTACGACTTTCGACTCTTTATATTACTGCACTATTTTGTTAGCGCAATAGGAGCTGGCAAAGGCCTCAGGTTTGGCTTTGAAAACAAATCCCATGCTCAGGATATAGCCCATAGCCTCGTGTAAGGCCTGGTTCGATTTGAACATCGGGTTGGTGTTAATGTCGGCGTGAACTTCCAGGTCAACATCGTACAGGTCGAGCAGGTCGCACAATTTGTAGGCAATGTCGATGGATTTCTGCACCTCGGTCAGCATACGCTCCTTGATGCTCATCTTTTGCCCGGTACGCTCCTGGTGGATATACATGAAGCCGCCGCGTTTCTCGCGCAGGAAAACGATCACCGTAGCAAAATCGGTGACATTGCCCTTTACCTGCGAATCGGTGCCGATGCAAACCTTCAGCTTGTTACCCAGCAAAGTTTCCCTTTCAATTGCTTTTTCAACCTCTTCGATGATGGGCGTATGGATGATCTCGCCGCTAAATTTTCTCCAGGTCATAAAATTTTTTTAGGTTAATTTTAACTGACCTGATTTTCAGGTCTATAAAATTAAGCGATATACCTCCATATAAACGTCAAGCCAGTGTGATTTATTTGTTAACAGTTTACGCATTATTAACAGACCGTGATACAGCCGGCTTCGCTTTATTCCATGAATAACGATTTGCCGGGAAAGGTTTTTATAGATAGTTTTACGCTGACCATATTATTTCACTCTCAATAATTAGCAAAAAACCAATTCTCATGAAACTAACCCGATGGGCCTGGATAGCGATGCCTGCGTTAATGCTGACGGCCTGCAAACACAAAACCGAGGAAGGAAAACGCACCATATTCCTCGACAAAGCCGGAATGGACACCACCGCAAAACCCGGCGACAATTTCTTTGAATATGCGAACGGAACCTGGTTCAAAACCGTGAAGATACCGGCAAGCGAAAGCGGCTGGGGTTCGTTCTATACCGTTGACGACGACAATGTAAAGCACCTGCACGAGATCCTGGAAGATGTATCGAAGCAGAGTAACGCCGCGGACAGTAAAGAGCAAAAAGTAGGCGACCTTTACAAAAGCGGTATGGATACCGCCGCACTCGATAAGCTCGACTATACGCCGATAAAACCAATTCTCGCAAAGATTGGCGCGGTGAAAGATTATCAGGGGCTGGTTTCCCTCGCTGCCGACGGCTACAAAACCGGCGATGGATTCCTGTTCGGTTTCTATGTTTCTGCGGATGACCGCAAAAGCAGCATGAACATTCCCCATTTCGATCAGACCGGCCTGAGTCTGCCTGAACGGGACTACTATTTCAAGACCGATTCTGCTTCGAAGAAGATCCGCGATGAGTTTGTGAAGTATATCGCCAAGCTGTTCACGATGACGGGAACCGACGCTACGACGGCCGCAAAAAAAGCTGATGCTATCCTCAAGTTGGAAACAGCTATTGCGGGATCGCACCTCACGCCTGTCGAATTACGCGACCCGGTGAAGAATTACAACAAGTTTGCTGTAACCGATTTTCAACGGCACGTGCCCGATATCGATTTGAAGGATGCTTTTATGCGGATGGGGTTAAAAACGGACACCATCCTGGTTGGCCAGCCGGGATACTATGCCGCGCTGGATGGTTTGCTGAAGTCGAAGCCGATAGACGTGTGGAAGGACAAAGCCTGCTTCAACGAGATCGACGGTTCGGCAAGCATCCTGAGCAAGCGTTTCCGCGATGCGCACTTCCAGTTCTGGAACAAGAACCTTTACGGCGAGAAGGTGCAAAAACCGCGCTGGAAGATCATGTCGCAAACTGTGGACGGCGGCCTGGGCGAATTGCTGGGTCAATTGTACGTAGAGAAATATTTCACGCCGGATGCTAAAAAGCGTATGCTCGACCTGGTGAACAACCTGATCAGCGTTTATCATGACCGTATCGAAAAACTGGACTGGATGGGCCCCGAAACCAAAAAGCAGGCACTGGCAAAACTGGCCGCCTTTACCAAAAAGATAGGCTACCCGGATAAATGGAAGGATTACAGCGATGTGCATATCAACGCCGATTCGTTCTTCGCCAATGAACGATCGATAGAAATGCATAATTATCGCAGGATGATGGCGAAGGTGGGCAAACCGGTTGACCGCAGCGAATGGGGTATGACGCCGCCGACGGTGAACGCCTATTACAACCCGACCTACAACGAGATCGTATTCCCGGCGGGCATCCTGCAGTTCCCGTTCTTTGATAACGATGCGGATGATGCGATCAACTATGGCGGCATAGGAGCGGTGATCGGTCACGAGATGACCCACGGTTTTGACGATCAGGGACGGCAATATGACAAAGACGGCAACCTGAAGGATTGGTGGACGAAAGATGATGCGGACAAATTCAAAAAGAAGGTGCAGGTGATGATCGACCAGTATAATCAATATACAGTGCTAAACGGTTTGCATGTAAACGGTCAACTGACCCAGGGCGAGAACCTCGCCGACATCGGTGGCCTGGCCATCGCCTACCAGGCATTTAAAAATACATCCGAAGGGAAAAGCGATCAGAAAATCGGCGGCCTGACGCCGGATCAGCGTTTCTTTATGTCATGGGCGCAAATATGGCGGGTGAAGAACACCGACGAGGTCATGCGCATGCGTATTAATCTCGACCCGCACTCGCCTGAATTATACCGCACCAACGGGCCGTTATCCAACATGCCGGCATTTTATAAGGCATTCGGCGTAAAACCCGGAGATAAGATGTATCGTGATGGGAAGGATATGGTGAAGGTGTGGTAGGTTAAGCTGAAAGCAGAAAGACCAAAGCAAAAAGATTTTAATAAAAAACGCCCCGGAATTTCCGGGGCGTTTTGCTTTGCTACAATAGTTGCTTCAACTCAGCAGGCGTCACCGTCAATTGCCCCACCTTCGGCAAACGCCTAGTTAGCTCTCTCCAGTTAGGATCGATCGCGTATATCTTTTTCAGCATTTTGGCAGCTTCGGTTACGCCGTGGTTATTGGCCAGGGTGATGGCGTGCCAGTAGCGCATTTCCAGGTTGAACGGGAACATTTTTTCGGCAGCTGTGTATTCGGCCATGGCTTTAGGCATATTGCCTTTTTCTACATTCAAGTCGCCGTTGTTCATGTGCTCATAGGCGCGGTGCAAGGCCAGCAAACGTGAAAGCTCGGGTATAGGGTTGTTACTATCCTCCACGCGCAGATCGATCAATTTATCGTCCCACGAGTCTTTAACAGGTTTACCAGACACTACGATAAGCGCGGCCGATTGTTTTCCGCGGATATCGCCTCCTGCTGCCTGAGCGGCTTTGAGGCAGGCGACCACGCGTTCTGCCAAAGGCATTTTACTGTTTTGCAAAAAAGCTTTTTGCATAGCAATGCAAACCTGGTCGGTAAGCATCATGTTGGATTGCACCGAAAAGTTAGCGCCGTGGATATCCCGCGCGTAGTCGATACATTTCTTGCCGGTGTAAACGACGCTTTCGCCCTTAGTGTTAAGGAATGCTACCTGCCTCACCTCCCGGCCCGCATCCTTGCTCAAAAGTTCGTCAAGCGCTTTTTGCGGCGATTCGCCTTTCTCCATCAGATCCAGTCCAAGCGGCCCATAGGCTTTACGGATAAACGATTGGGTAGCCACCACGCCAACGCCCGATTTGCCCCAGATAACCGACGAACCCACGCTGAACCAATGACTTTGTACCGCCGCCGCCATTTCGCCCGTAGCCGGGTCACGAGCTACGATGGAGAAGGTATGGGCCAAGGGGTCGGAGGCTTTATACACCTGGGCCGTACTAAATGCCGGCGCACAGAGGATGAGAAAATAGAGTGTCTTTTTCATGCAAAATGAGTATTAACATCTAATATACACATACTTACGAAGCTTTTAAAAATAAGTCCCGATCGAATATCCGACTTCTGACCTCCGCCCTCCGACATCGGCTTAACCCACCAACTTCTTATACTTCATCCGGTGCGGCGTCACATCGCCCAGGCGTTTCTTTTTGTTTTCTTCGTAAGCGGTGTAATCACCCTCAAAGAAATACACCTGCGAATTGCCTTCGAAAGCCAGGATATGCGTACACACACGGTCCAGGAACCAGCGGTCGTGACTGATGATCACCGCACAGCCGCCGAAGTTTTCCAGCGCTTCCTCCAGCGAGCGGAGGGTATTCACGTCGATATCGTTAGTAGGCTCGTCTAAGAGCAATACATTTGATCCTTTTTTCAGCGTTATGGCCAGGTGCACACGGTTGCGTTCGCCACCGGACAATACGCCTACTTTCTTTTGCTGATCGGCGCCGTTGAAGTTGAATTTGGAAACGTAAGCGCGGGAGTTGAGCGCCTTGTGGCCCACCATAATATTATCCAGCCCGCCCGTAATATTTTCCCAAACGGATTTGTTCGGGTCCAGGTCATCATGCATCTGATCAACATAACCTAAAGCTACTGTCTCGCCTACCCGGAAAGTACCTGCGTCCGGTTTTTCCTGCCCGGTGATCAGGCGGAACAGGGTTGTCTTACCGGCGCCATTCGGACCAATGATACCCACGATACCCGCAGGCGGCAGCGAGAAGCTCAGGTTCTCGAATAGTACCTTATCACCATAAGCTTTGGTCACGCCATTCGCTTCGATCACCACGTTACCCAAACGTGGACCGGGCGGGATGAACAGCTCCAGTTTTTCTTCGCGCTCTTTGGTTTCTTCGGAGGCCAGTTTCTCGTAGTTCGCCAAACGGGCCTTGCCTTTGGCCTGGCGCGCTTTCGGCGCCATCCGCACCCATTCCAGCTCACGCTCCAAAGTCTTCTGGCGCTTGCTTTCGGTCTTTTCTTCCTGGGCCAAACGCTTGGCTTTCTGGTCGAGCCATGAGGAATAATTTCCCTTCCATGGAATCCCTTCCCCACGGTCGAGCTCCAGTATCCAACCAGCCACATTATCTAAGAAATAGCGGTCGTGCGTAACGGCGATAACGGTGCCCTTGTATTGTTTCAAATGCTGCTCCAGCCAGTCGATGGATTCTGCATCTAAGTGGTTGGTAGGTTCGTCAAGCAGCAGCACGTCCGGTTCCTGCAAAAGCAGGCGGCACATCGCCACGCGGCGGCGTTCACCGCCTGAAAGGACTGATATTTTGGTATCCGGTTCGGGGCAGCGCAGCGCATCCATCGCGCGCTCCAGCTTGCTGTCCAGTTCCCAGGCGTTCAGCGCGTCGATCTTGTCCTGCAGCTCGCCCTGGCGCGCCATCAGCTTATCCATAGCATCCGGATCGCTGTAAACTTCCTCCAGGCCGAATTTCTCGTTGATCTCTTCGTATTCCTTTAGTATCGCTGTAATCTCCGAAACGCCTTCTTCTACCACTTCCCGCACGGTTTTATTTGGATCGAGTTCAGGCTCCTGGGCCAGCATCCCCACTGTGTAACCCGGAGAGAAAACCACTTCACCCTGGTATGATTTGTCGATCCCGGCGATGATCTTCAGCAGCGATGATTTACCCGAACCGTTCAGACCGATCACGCCGATCTTGGCCCCGTAAAAGAAGGACAGGTATATATTCTTTAAAACTTGTTTCTGCGGCGGGTAAATTTTGTTCACCCCGGCCATGGAGAAGATTATTTTTTCGTCCATTGTAATTAGTGAATGAGTGAATTACTGAATTATTGACTTATTGATTTGCTTATCGAGGGTTGCAAATATGCTTTAAAATTGAGTGAATAGCAATCAATTTTGGTTGAATAAGGATGCTAAATTACTGCTTAAAGGATGCTGGGGTTGTATTTCCCCTGATATAAATTGGAGCATTACCGGTATTGATCTTCAATACAATTATATTGGAAAGAAGCCCTTTGAAAGCTTTTATTTGGGAACCATCTATCACTTCAACGTCGCGTATATGTGTTATCTCGAATTTCAAACCGGTAGTGTCTGTGACTAATTTGTCGTCGACAAAATAAATTATAGGCTCAGTTTTGCTGTCAAAGTTTGGAATAGCTCGTTTTGTAAGCTCTTCAATAGTTATTAAATGATAGGAATGCTTCTTCAGAGTGACATAAATTTTACCCTTCGTTTTATTCACTGAATCTATCCCACTGAATATTTTTATATCTGTTATGTCTTTCGGGTCAATATAGCTCATCGATTTTGCTCTTACTGAGTCAACATAGTATGCAGGCGGAAAATCTACATTATTTTTGGAGTGGTAGATTTTAATATAGTTACTGTCGATGACCTTAGGTTTGTCCTTAAACAAATTGGAATAATCGTTTAGCTGTTCGGTGTCCCTGAGCCTAAATGACTTGGGATAAATAACACCGGTAGAAGTATCCTTTTTTACCTGGGCTGTGGCTGTAAAAGAGCCGACCAAAAGAATGATGAGGAATGTCGGTTTCATAAGAAAACACTATGATCAAATATAAAGATGGAATAGTTTGCGGAATTCCATAAACTCAAAATTTTTGGCTTGCCAGCTGTGTGCTAAAATCATCTTTCTGACATCCGACCTCCGACTTCCGACATCCGTCTTTCGGACTTCCGGACTTCCGGACTTCCGGACTTTCGGACTCCACCCTGTAACATTTACACTATGATTTTCGTCCTGTTTTGAAGAGAAAAGATTAAATTAGCAGGTAATTTAACAGGCTGACTGATAGCACGATAGTGATGCTAACATTTTCCCTGTGGAAATCTTGATAACTATTTGACAGATTTCCGATCATTTTTAATTGATTTGCGTATAAAAGAACGTACAACCAGTTTAAGTTCTTTTAATAATGCCGTAATGTCATAGATAGTGACGAAATTACCTGTTGTAACAACTAAAGGGGGCTGAACCGCGCAACAAGGGTTAAACTTTTGCGTTATGAGAAGGTCAAATAAGTAAATCTCAGCCGTTTACAAAGCGTTATAGTTTTTTGAAGGTTTTTTGTTCATTATATTCTTTGTATAAAGTTTATCTTTAATAGATTGCGCATCATAAGAATGTCTGTTTTTGGGGCTCCGAAAAAACTGGCAGTATTGTTGCAGATGTTTTCTGTGCGATCTGGCAAACTAAATGATATGCTGAGACGTACATAATTTGAAAGGTATTATATGGAAGCTAAATTTTCGCCGCGGGTTAAGGATGTGATTCAATACAGCAGGGAAGAGGCGTTACGTCTCGGCCATGACTATATCGGCACCGAACATCTGCTCCTGGGGCTCATCCGCGACGGCGATGGTATCGCCATCAAGCTCCTGAAAGGCTTGAGCGTTGATACCGCCAAACTGCGCCGCGCAATAGAAGATGCTGTGAAAGGTACCATTGGTACCAACGTGAATATCGGCAGCATCCCGCTGACCAAACAGGCGGAAAAAGTACTTAAGATCACTTACTTAGAAGCTAAAATATTCAAGAGCGATGTGATAGGCACCGAGCACCTGTTGCTCTCTATCCTGCGCGACGAGGACAACATCGCTTCGCAGATATTGTCGCAATTCAGCGTTACTTACGAGATATTCAAATCAGAGGTAGAATCGCATAAGAACGATGTGACCGACGAAATGCCGGGGTCACCTACCGGCGGCGAGGACGAGTTTAAAGAAGACGACTCTTTCAGCCAGCCTAAAAAGGTATCCGATATCAAGTCTAAAACCCCGGTGCTTGATAATTTCGGGCGCGACCTGACCAAGGCTGCCGAAGAAGGCCGTTTGGACCCGATCGTCGGCCGCGAGAAAGAGATCGAGCGCGTGTCGCAGATACTGTCGCGCCGTAAAAAGAATAACCCTATCCTGATCGGTGAACCCGGTGTGGGTAAATCGGCTATCGCCGAAGGTTTGGCCCTGCGCATTGTTCAGCGTAAGGTTTCGCGCGTATTGTTCAACAAGCGCGTGGTGACTTTAGACCTGGCTTCGTTAGTTGCCGGCACCAAATACCGCGGCCAGTTTGAAGAGCGCATGAAAGCCGTGATGAACGAACTGGAAAAATCACCTGACGTAATTCTATTTATCGACGAAATTCATACCATTGTTGGCGCAGGCGGCGCTTCGGGCTCGCTTGATGCCTCGAATATGTTCAAACCGGCCTTAGCACGCGGAGAGATCCAGTGCATCGGCGCGACGACATTGGACGAATACCGCCAGTATATCGAAAAGGATGGTGCGTTGGATCGCCGTTTCCAGAAGGTAATGGTCGAACCGGCTACCCCTGACGAGACTATCGAGATACTGACTCGCATCAAGGATAAGTACGAAGATCACCATGGTGTGACCTATACGCCCGAGGCCATCAATGCCTGCGTTACGTTAACGGCAAGATATATCACCGACAGGTTCCTGCCAGATAAAGCTATCGATGCTTTGGACGAATCAGGTTCTCGTGTGCACCTCACCAATATCCACGTTCCGCAGAATATACTGGATGTGGAGGCCAAGATCGAACAGATCAAGATCGAAAAGAACAAGGTGGTGCGCAGCCAGAAGTACGAGGAAGCAGCCAAGCTGCGTGATACTGAAAAGCATTTATTGGAGGAATTGGAACAGGCTAAAGCCCTTTGGGAAGCTGAAACCAAATCCAAACGCTATACCGTAACCGAAGAAAATGTTGCCGAAGTGGTGGCCATGATGACCGGTATCCCGGTACAACGTGTTGGCCAGGCCGACAGCCAGAAATTGCTGAACATGGCCGAAACCATTTCGACCAAGATCATCGGCCAGGAAGAAGCGATCAGGAAATTGACCCGTGCTATCCAGCGCACCCGGGCTGGCTTGAAAGACCCGAAGAAGCCGATCGGCTCATTCATATTCCTGGGCCCTACCGGTGTTGGTAAAACGGAATTAGCCAAAGAACTGGCAAGGTTCATGTTCGATACCGAGGACGCGCTGATCCAGATAGACATGAGCGAATACATGGAGAAATTCGCCGTGTCTCGCTTAGTAGGTGCGCCCCCGGGATATGTAGGTTACGAAGAAGGCGGCCAGCTGACCGAAAAGGTTCGCCGCAAGCCTTACGCTGTGATCCTGCTGGATGAGATTGAAAAAGCTCACCCGGATGTGTTTAACATCCTGCTACAAGTATTGGACGAAGGTCAGTTGACCGATTCGCTGGGCCGCAAGGTTGATTTCAGGAATACGATCATCATCATGACCTCGAACATCGGTGCTCGCCAGTTGAAAGACTTTGGCCAGGGTGTAGGTTTCACGACAACCGCCAAAACTAACCAGGCCGACGCACATTCGCGTGGCGTGATCGAGAATGCATTGAAACGCGCTTTCGCTCCGGAGTTCCTGAACCGTATCGACGATGTGATCGTGTTCAACTCGCTGGGCAAGGAAGAAATATTCAAGATCATCGATATCGAGCTTGGACATTTGTTTGGCAGAGTGAATACGCTCGGCTTTAAGATCGAGCTTACCGATAATGCCAAAGAGTTCATCGCCGACAAAGGCTTCGATTCACAGTTCGGCGCCCGTCCGCTGAAACGCGCCATCCAGAAATACCTGGAAGACCCGATCGCTGAAGAAATACTGAAAGGCGAACTGGTTGAAGGCGATACCATGGAAGTCGATTATGACAAGGAAGGCGACCAGATCAAGGTATCTGCCAAGCATCAGCAGGGCGAGGACAAAACGCCGAAAGAAGAAGAGCAGAAATAAGATATCCACTTTGACATATAAAAAGAGCGCCCCGTGAGAACGGGGCGTTTTTGTTTTAGGCCGCCATCTACTTAAAAAAGTATCCCACCGAGAAATTAAGCCCCTGGTTTTTCGCGCTCGACTGGCCAGCATAAATCGTGCCGAAGGATTTTTCGTAGGTGACCCTTACTGTAATACCTTTTGCAAATCTGATGCCACCGATGATGTTATAACCCAGGTCGGTGTCGCTCACTTCCGGCGGATTATAAGGGCTTTGGTTATAGGTCTCTCCTTCGCCATCAACCTTGAAAAGTAATTTCGAGTCAAACTCAAGCGCTAAATAAGGTCCGCCTCCCGCAAATACGGTCGCCCCTGCCAACGGGACGTGAAAAATGAAGTTTAATGGTATTTCGCCATAATAAAGATACAATTTGTCGCTTCCGGCGTTTTTGGGGACGCCTGTATTAAGATAGATGGTATCATGCAAAGTTGCTCCGCCTTTCCTTGTATAATACAAACCGGGTTGAAACGACAGAAACTTGCTCAGCCCGATGTCGGCAACGCCGCCAATGCTGAACCCGCCCTGGGTAGCATTTGCGTATGGTCTGCCCTGGAACACCATCGGAACGCTTGTCTCATTCAAGCCTGCAAAAATGCCAAACTTCGTTGTATCCTGGCAGAAGGCGACGCTCGACGCGAGCGAGAAGATAAGGAATAGTAATACTTTTCTCATGAGCGAACAATATAAGGAAAAAAAATAATGCAGGGGGGTAGCGCTATCTTACCCTCTTATAAGTAGATGAGCCGGCATCATTAGCATCCAGCCAGAAACTGAGCTGGTTGTTTTGAATGTCAAAGAATTCTCGCGTGCTGACCGTATTGCCGTCAAAAATAATCCTGTTACTTAGCCGGTTAAACAGGAAAGAAGTATCTTTTTTCACGTAGTAAGTGCCCGATTTGACCAGTTTACTGCCATCAAAAAACGAATAAGTTGTTTCTGTGAAAACAGCCAGCGTATCGTTGCCGGCTTTATGGTAAGTGGCATGACCGGTGAAGCCATTCACATCCATATACAGCTCCCAGGTACCGGTAAGTGAGTTGGATACGCGCGACTCCTTTTTGCAGCCGGTGATTGCAACCGCTAGTATCGCGATAAATAATAGACTAAAGTATCTCATCATTATACCATACGCTGCGAACTTTGCTTTTATAACAGCCGGATTATTTCTTCTGCGGCGGCTCATAATCCACCGGCAGCATTTCGGCTACCCCGCTGGAACCCCACTCTCCGTCGAATGTTATGGAAGAAGGATCGATGAAAATGCCATTGTGATCGAAGAATGCATAGGGTTTATTAAAGATGATGTTGGTGGGCGCATGGTTCAATTCATTTTCAAAATTTCCTCCCCAACTGTACGTAACATGCAGGCAGTCATGATAGACGAGCGCATACAGGCCTGGGTGATCTGTATGTTTCATGAATGAGTCAGCTTGCAATGTTGGGTTGCTCACCAGGGTTTCGAAAAATCTTGGTTGAGCCCCGCCTTTGTAATCAGGGTTAGGTTTAAGGATAAGCCTTTGGACGGTAAATCCCTGCCACGCCAGGCTGTCAGCAATTACCGTTCGCAGAAAATGCATACTCGATCCTTTATAAACCTTAAAACGGGTCTTTTCCCATTTGCGTTCCTCGGACCGTTTCCCCTTCATTTTTTCAAAGAATGCTTCCCCGGCATAATATTGAAAGTCTTGGCGCTGGTCGTTGGTAAATTCATCCAGCCTATATTTTATCCGATAGCCGAGGGCCTTATTTTCAATTACAATATAATCCAGCGAATGCGCAGTGAGTGATTTAGCAACCTTGTCATATTGAATGTCGATCACTTCGGGGTTGATGATCTTGCATTGCTCCGCGTATATTGATACCCCGAGGAACTTTCGTCGGAAAAACTCATAATTGCGTTCCCATTCAGGGTCTGGATGAATAGTTACCTGCTTCAGGCCGATGGCGTTGGCCGATATGATGATGTCAGGGAGATGAATATTGTCATTAACCAGCACGGTTACGTGATATGATTTATACCCGATCATCGATACCACCAGCTCATATTGGCCGCCACGCACGTTTTCAAGCGTAAAGGTGCCATCAACCGCCGAGGCTGTGCCGACAGACGCATTGCTCAAAAATACCGTGGCGCCCGGTACGGTTTTTTTGTCTGCCGAATCGATGATCTTTCCGCTGATCTTGAATTGAGCAGAAGCCGTTAACGGCAACAGCAGTACCAGGAAGATGATCACTTTCTGCATAAGTCAAATTTAGGCTAAAGGCCGACAGTTTTTTGTAAAAATACTGACGAATAAGACATTAAATCAGGATTCCAATAATAAGGCGAACGGCGATGCCGTTTATATGTAAATTCAAATAAAATTATTTATTCCCCGATTTAAACCTTTTTGACTTTTTTTGTTCTTAATTAAAACAACGAATTACTATGAAAAGAATATTGACTATCGTTAGCTGCGTAATGGTATTATTCACGATCTCATCGTGCACCAAGCAGTACATCACGCCGAACAACACCGCAAGCGTTTACGCCACCATAGCCCCTACTGACTGGTCGCTTTACACGGTTGACAACAAATCGTACATGGCATCTATCAACGTGGCTGATATCGACAACAACTTTGCCAATACCGGCGCTGTCATTGTTGCCATTTCCTACACGGATGGTGTATATGAGCAATTGCCGGAAGTTTACAACGGTACGTCGTTCAGCTACACTTACAACAATGGAAATGTGACGATCTACGCACAATCGTCGGATGGAAGTACGCCCGTTGCGCCAACACAAACACTTAAGGTGAAGATCACGCTCATAGCGACGAACTAAAAGACATTGCATGAAGCAAAAGGTGCGCTGATTTTCAGCGCACCTTTTTTATTGGCAATGTTTTAAAGTCCTCTCCTTTGGAGAGGATTTAGGTGAGGCGTATTATTTCTCCATTTGTTCAATTACCGCCTGTGTAACCCCGGTAAAGGAGAAACCGCCGTCGTGGAACAAGTTCTGCATGGTCACCATTTTGGTGAGGTCGGAGAACAGCGAAAGACAATAGTCTGCGCACTGATCAGCATCGGCATTGCCCAGCGGGCTCATTTTTTCGGCATATTGGATAAAGCCCTCGAAACCTTTTACACCCGACCCGGCCGTGGTACGGGTAGGGGATTGTGATACGGTATTGATGCGCACCTTTTTCTTCAAGCCGTAATAGTAACCAAAGTTACGGGCAATGCTTTCCAGTACTGCTTTATTATCGGCCATGTCGTTATAATCAGGGAAGCAGCGCTGGGCGGCGATATAGGTTAGCGCTACTACCGAGCCCCATTCATTGATCACGTCATGCTTCATCGCGATCTGCAGTACGCGGTGCAGGCTCAGCGCGGATATATCGAAACCCTTGTGGGTGAATTCGTAATTATTTTCGTAGTAAGGGATGCCTTTGCGGACGTTGATACTCATGCCAATGGAATGCAATATGAAATCCACGCCGCCGCCAAAATGTTCTTTGGTTTTGGCGAACAGGTTTTCGAGGTCCTCGTTGCTGGTCACGTCGGCTCCGATAACAGGGGCGTTGCATTCTTCGGCAAGCTTGTTCAGTTCGCCCATACGTAATGCCAGCGGCGAGTTCGACAGCACGATCTGCGCGCCTTCGGCATGACAGCGTTGTGCTACCTTCCATGCGATGGACTGCTCGTTCAGCGCACCGAAAACGATACCCTTTTTGCCTTTTAACAGATTATAAGCCATATGTTGTGGTTTTTATTGGCGGTAAAGTTATGAAATTAGTTTGCAGTGTATAGTAGGCGAGTTATTTTGGCTAAAGCCGCCTTCCTTAATTAACTCTGATCCGTCCCTTGAAAGGGACGGCAATGAATTTTATTTTGGGGCGCTTGGATTCATTGCCGTCGGCTTTAGCCGACTGATAAAATGGTCGAATTGTGCGGGTTTTAGCCTAAATTAGCCGCTTGCTATGATAAGCTCAACAACTCTCGCGCGTTTTGCAATGCGCTCTCACCCGGCTTATCGCCGCTCAGCATCTTCGCTATCTCAACCACGCGTTCCTGTTCACTTAATTGTTTGATGCGGGTATAGGTGGTAGCCGACGAGTTATCCTTGTAAACAAAATAATGGCTGCCGCCTTTGCTGGCTATTTGCGGCAAATGGGTGATGGTGATTACCTGGAGGTTTTGAGCAAGGCGCTCCATGATTGTGCCTACCTTATTGGCCACCCCGCCGGAGACCCCGGAATCGATCTCGTCAAAAATGATCGTCGGTAAAGCAGTATGACTTGCAATCAGTGATTTGATCGAAAGCATCAGGCGTGAGAGTTCACCGCCCGATGCCACTTTGCTCATTTCGGCTAAAGCATGACCCTTGTTGGCCGAAAAAAGAAAGCGGACGCTGTCAGTTCCGTCAGGACCGAGAGATGGCGTTGAGCTAAGTTCGACTTTTAGGGTAGAACCATTCATGCCCATATCTGCTAAGGCCTCAACAACTTGTTTTTCAATGCCCGGAGCGGCTTTAGCCCGGTTAACGGCTAATTGCCCGGCTAATTGCTCCAATTCTTTCTTTTCCGCGGCGATCTGCTTTTGCAGCTTTTCTATTTCTTCGTCGCCGTGAACCGCCTGCTCTATTTTTTTCGAGAGATCATCCTGCAATCCTAATAATTCTGAAATTGTGTTCAGCCGGTGCTTTTTTTGCAGGGTATAGATCAGGTTTAATCTATCATTTATTTCGCTCGCCCGTGTCTCATCTGTGTGCGTGCGTTGTTCGATATTTTCTATTTCAGACGCTATATCCTTCAACTCGATCACCACACTTTTCAGGCGTTCGTGCAATTCAGCTATTGCCGGGTTGAATTTTTCAAGCGTTGACAAATGGTGAGCCGCTTCACGCAGTTGGAGTAACGCCGCCGTCTCACCGTCCTGCATAAGGTAGTAAGCGCCCAGTAAACTGCGTTTGATCTCTTCGGCGTTATTCAATGCGTAAAGTTCCTGTTCCAGCTTTTCCTGTTCTTCAGCATCCAGTTTGGCTTTTTCCAGCTCGTCAAACTGGAACTGGTAATAATCCAGGTCGGATTTAGCTTGAGCACTGTCCGCGATCATTTGCTGCAGCCGGGACGAATCCTTTTTGTATGATTTGAATTTAGCCCGGTAATCGCTTAGTAATTCCGCATGTCCCGCAACCGAATCCACTACAAGCAATTGAAAATCCGGGTCGTTGATCTCCAGCGTAGCATGCTGCGAATGGATATCGATCAGCTTTTCGCCTAATTGTTTCAGCACCGTCAGGTTAACAGGTGTATCGTTCACAAAAGCCCTCGATTTGCCATCGGCCGTGATCTCACGCCGCAATATTGTTTCAGGTTCGTGGTCCAGGTCGTTCTCTTCGAAAAAGCTCATCAGATGAAACCCGTTGATCAGGAACGTGCCTTCGATCACGCATTTCTTCTGCTGGTTAAAAAAGTAGCGGCTCTCCGCCCGTTGCCCTAATATCAGCGACAGCGCGCCCAGAATGATAGACTTGCCCGCGCCGGTTTCGCCGGTCAGGATATTCAGCCCTTTATCAAAGCTGATCTCCAGGTTGTCTATCAATGCATAATTGCTTATGGCGAGCTTTTGTAACATACGAATCCCGGATGCTAAAATAGGCTTTTTAGTTAACTACCTTTTGGAAGCACATAAAAAAAGCGATGAGTTTAAAACCCACCGCCTTTTATGAACTATTTGTAAATTGGTTACATCATTGGTTGCCGGTTGTATCCGGTTTCTCTGGTTTTTCAGGCTTTTCGTCTTTTTCCGGTTTTTCGGGCTTCTCGGGCTTCTCTGGTTTTTCCTGGTCGTCGTTGTAATTAAAATTGAAATTGAAATTGTAATTCAGCTTGCGGAGCTCTTCCATTTTTGCTTTAAACTCCGGCGTATTCATGTACTCGCGCATCTCCCGGCCGGTTGCGCGCATGTTTTCCTGTAGTTTTTTTAACTCCGGGTTGTTCTGGTACGCCCTCATAGCGGCGCTGGCCTTGCGCATATTTTCCTTCAATTGCTTTAGCTCAGGATTATTTTGATAGGCCCTCATGGCTGCGCCCGATTTGCGCATATTCTCCTGTAATTGCTTTAGCTCTGGATTGTTCTGATATTCCCGCATCTGCCGGCTTATCTCGCGCATTTTCTCCTGCGTTTCCTTTATCGCGCCGTTCTGTGACATTTTGCGGATGCTATCGCTCATTTGCCTCATTTCCTCTTTCTCTTTGCGCATCTCCGGCGAATTAAAGTGATCGCGCATCTTTTGGCCCAGTGATTTTAATTCTTCCGTCGCTTGCTTTACGTCGGCAGGCACGTGGGATTGAAGTTCCTCTTCATATTTGCGGTAGTTTTCATCCTTGCGATCGTCGAAGTAATGCCTCTCGTGCGGGATATGATATTTGTCTTCCAATTGCGCATTTAGCTTTTTAAACTCCGGGCTGTTATAGTATGTTTCTATTTTGTGCCCCAATTGCCCCATCTTTTGACTCCACTCTTTGGTTTCGCCGGTTTCACCCCAATTCTTCGAGAAATCTGCCGACATCTTTTCCTGCTTTTCGGTCAGTTCCTTCCACTCCGGGCTGTTATAGTAGTCCTCGATCTTCTTGCTGTTCTCATTCAGTTCCTGCTCGTATTTTTTCCAGGCGTCGCTGTTATAATAGTCTTCCAGTTTTTTGCTGTTCTCGTTCAGTTCCTGTTCGTATTTTTTCCAGGCGTCGCTGTTGAAATAGTCATCCAGCTTTTTGCTGTTCGAATTCAGTTCGGCCTCGTATTTTTTCCAGGCATCGCTGTTGTAGTATTTGTTCATTTCCTCGCCCCACTTGCTCATATCTTCTGAGAATTTTTGCATTTTGGGGTCGTCACTGTAGAAATAATCGCCGTCTTTCTCCGAGGTTACA
>JAFDZL010000322.1 GCA_018266935.1 Bacteroidota bacterium
ACACCCAGGTAGCCGCGTTTAACGGTTCCATATTTTTCAATGTCGTTCAATACCTTGCGCGCCAGGTTTATCGGTATGGCGAAACCGTAACCTTCATACGAACCTGTTTGCGATGCGATCGCCGAGTTGATACCGATCAGCTCGCCGCGGGCGTTAACCAGCGCCCCCCCGCTGTTGCCTGGATTGATGGCAGCATCGGTCTGGATAAACGATTCGATAGCCGAATTCAGCTTCGGCTGACCGCCCTGGCGCTGCATGTGCATCCTGCCGAACGGGGTCATTTCATCCTGGCCCTGGTCCTCGCTGCCGATGATACCGATGTTACGGCCCTTAGCGCTGATGATACCAGCGGTAACGGTTGATCTTAACCTGAATGGGTTGCCAACAGCCAGCACCCACTCGCCAACCTTAACTGCATCCGAGTTGCCGAACTTTACGATAGGCAGATCATGACCGTCGATCTTGATCAAAGCAAGGTCGGTATTGGGGTCGGTTCCTATAACTTTTGCGTTGTAGTAATGGTGATCATTGGTGGCGATTTCAATTTTTGAAGCTTTTTCAACCACGTGGTTATTGGTCACAATATAACCGTCGGGAGAAATGATCACACCCGAGCCGGATGCCATTTGAGGGCCCTGCGGCGCCATGTGCTGGCCGAACATATCGCCGAATAGCTGCTGCATCTGGTCCTGCCCGCTGTTATCCTGTGCGGCATAAGTTGTGCGGATATAAACAACGGCCGGTGTTACTTCGGCTGCCGCCTGGGTCAGGTCAACCTCGCCGGCTGATGACAGGTTAGATGGTGGTAACGGGTTATTAGCAAAATAGACTTTCTGTTTCTCATCCAGGCTCATGCCGGCCGTGTACTTATTCTCGACAAGCTTGTACGTACCCAGAGCCAGGGCGCCGCCAAGGAAGGCGGTTAAAACTGTTAAACCAAACTTTTTCATTTTATTATTCAATTTTATTTATAATGTTTAACCTATATGTAGATATAGTGTTCAAATTTAATACCATATAGACGTTATAATCAATGGTAACTTGTGTGTAATAATGTTAAATTTTGTTAAATATAATCAGAGACAGGTGCGAATATTGTGAATGTATAGCGTTCCTTTGTACCGGTAACGATAATTATTAAACAGCCGAAGTGAATATTAAGTTTTATAAATACCAGGGCGCGGGCAATGATTTTATCATGGTCGATAACCGCAAAAATGCGGTAAATCACCATGATCCAAAGCTTATCGCCCGTTTGTGCGACCGGCGCTTCGGCATTGGCGGCGACGGTATCATGTTCCTGCAGGATAAGCCAGGGTACGATTTTGAAATGGTGTATTATAACTCTGACGGGCAGCCGAGCAGCATGTGCGGCAATGGCGGACGTTGTATCGTGGCTTTTGCCAAATACCTGGAAATTATTGACAGCGAAGCTAATTTTTTGGCAGTTGACGGGCCCCACTATGCCAAAATTTCAGAAAAAGGCGATTGGGTGAGCCTGCAAATGATTGACGTGAATGAAATCAATCGCGATGGCGAGGCTTATGTTTTAGATACCGGTTCACCGCATTACGTTCAATTGGTTTCCGGGCTGAAAGATAAAGACGTTTACCACGACGGCTATGCCATACGGAATAATGATACTTACAAAGCCAAAGGTATCAACGTGAACTTCGTCGAGCCAATGGAAAACGGCTACTTCGTGCGCACGTTCGAGCGCGGCGTCGAAGCCGAAACCTATGCCTGCGGAACGGGAGTTACGGCTGTCGCCCTGGCCATGGCTAAACACAATCATCAAACCGGTATGCTGAATACCCCCATCAAAGTTTTGGGCGGCGATCTCAATATCCGCTTTGAAACCGAAGACGGAACACATTTCAGAAAGATTTTTCTCGAAGGCCCCGCAGTGCAGGTTTTTGACGGCGAGATATTTGTGTAGGGACGCAAAATCTTGCGTCTCTGCGTAACACAATTTTCAGCGCCATTTGTATTAACTGTATGACCGCCAGCAGGATAGAACTGGTTAATGCCGACATCACCAAAATGCAGGTGGATGCCATCGTAAATGCGGCCAATTCGTCGCTGTTGGGTGGAGGAGGAGTCGATGGCGCCATCCATCGCGCCGGAGGTAAAGCAATCCTGGATGAGTGTATCAAAATCCGCGACCGCCAGGGCGGCTGCAAGGTGGGCGAAGCGGTAATTACCACAGGCGGAAATCTGCCTGCCAAATATGTGATCCACACCGTTGGCCCGGTATGGAACCGGTCAAACTCAGGGGCCGACCACCTGCTGGCTCATGCTTACGAGAACAGCCTTAAAGTGGCGGTTGAAAATATGGTCAGAACCATTGCCTTTCCCAATATCAGCACTGGTATTTATCATTTCCCCAAAGACAAGGCGGCCGAGATCGCTATTCACACGGTTAATGATTTTCTTTCAGCTCACGAGGAAATTGAAAAAGTAATATTCGCCTGTTACGACGAGGAGAATTATTCGATTTATAAGAAGCTTTTGTCTTAAAGCGAGTTTTACTCTATCTTTACAGACAACCTTATTACCATGAATAAGATCAAAATTTTCCTTGTCCTCATTACACTGTTAACATCTGTCCTTGTAACCAACGCACAGCTGGTAAAACCCAAATTCAAAGAGTTAAAACTTATGACTTACATAATAGAGGGATTGGGCACTGGGCAAAATGTTGTCATAACACATATGTTGAAAATTGATAAAAATGGTCTAGCACATAGTCTGGATAATTTCTATCTCGACGGTTACATTAAAGATACAACCTATCAGGTTCCCGATACTTTGATGGTCAAGTTAAATGAGATATTTAATGGTGGCGCTCCACTGGAAAGGCGCAGAAAAATCGATCGAATGCCGAGCCAGTACGAAGGTCCACCGATGTTTATTACTTACCAGGCAGCCAATGGCGCAGTTGATAACTTTGGATTTATCGACAACCATATAGATAATGAGCTTCACAACGCTGTGTGGAGTATGAGTAAACCCTGGCCAAAAATAAGGCAAATAGGGAAAACCTATCACAATAAGCAATTAGAAGCGCTCATACTTAAATATCACTTGGCCTGTAAATTTCTTCCTCAAAAAACACATGAACCGCCTCGCGTCCGTTCATTGGAGCTCGCCGATCCCGGTGTTAAACATTAAGTAATTGTTGACAATTATTTAACACGAATCGCTTTTAATTGATACGAAAACTGTTTAGGTTTGAATTTTTTTATTGATGTAACTTCTCTTTCTTTTTTACTAAGAGGATGTTACGCGTCGATAGTTCAAAACCTTGCCAGATCATTTATGCCATTTGCCGGCATGAATACTTAGGCCATGTTATTGAGCCTCACATCGTTCAGCTAAACCCCAACGGCGAATTTTCCCTTACTTACCAGCGTCTTTTCTCCAATACGGCTAAAGAGTTCAACCAGTTTTTGGATGAGAGCGACTTTAAGCTCATCAAAATATTGGAGGAGATAGAGCAGGGCAACATCATCAAAAAATATTATAAAAAGCTTATCCGCCCGTTCGAGTTTTTCAGTAAAATATTTAATGACCAGTTGTTCGATACAATTCGCCCGAAAATAGAAAAGCGTATGGCCGAGGCGCTGGGACTGATGCCGGCCAAAAAGATCTACCAGATGAGCAAGGAAGGTTACCCTGCCGAACGCGAGCTGCATATCGCGGCTGAACCGGCTTCGGTGTTGTTCCATTTCCGGCGTGATGACAAGGAGATCCGCTACTTCCCGACGATTAAGTATCATGGCATGCGCATCGAGTTCATGTTCAAAAACGCCGAGATCATCTGCAACCAGCCCGCCTGGATGCTGCTGGAGGACACCTTGTATTATTTTGACCGCGAGATCGAAGGTAAAAAGCTGCAGCCGTTCCTGGCCAAGCGGTACATTGCGGTGCCCCGTTCATCGGAGCTTTCCTATTTCGAAAAATTCGTTACGCCGCTCATTGAAAAACACAATGTGTATGCCGAGGGCTTTACCATCAACACCGAAAAGTACGAAGCCACCCCAATATTAAAGCCGATCTACGTGGAGGGTGGCACCTCGCAGTTACAACTTTGTTTTAAATATGCCGGTTATATTTTCCCTTACGGCGATGGCAGGCATGTTTCGGTGCGTATGGAGCGCAATGGTGACGATTACCTGTTTCACCGCATCCGCCGCTCGGTGGCCTGGGAAAAAGGTAAGCTGCTGTTCCTCGAGGGACTTGGTCTGCGTACGGTATCCAGCCTGTTCCAGAACCTTGAAGTCGCCGCGGCCAATGACGATGACGATCTCTCGTTATCTATTTTTGAATGGCTGAACCAGCACCATGAAGAGCTTACCGAAGCCGGCTTCGAGATCGAGCAGCCCGAGGGCGGCAAGCGTTACCTGTTCGGTAGCAGTAAGATCAATGTCGAGGTTAAGGAAAACAACGACTGGTTCGATATATATGCCGTGGTATATTTTGGTCCGTATAAGATTCCGTTCATCCAGCTCAAAAACCATATCCTCAGCCATAAGAAGGAGTTTACCCTGCCTAATGGCGAGATTGCGGTGATACCCGAAAAATGGTTCTCGCAATACGGCAACCTGCTTCATTTTTCCGAAGGCGGGAAAGATATTAAGCTGCGCCGTCACCACATCGGCTTAGTAAACGAATTGGCCGAAGGCGAACTCGCGGGCGTAACGATGAGCCGCAAACTGCAAAAGCTGAGTGAATTTGAGGACGTTGGCGATATCCTGATGCCGCATCATTTCAAAGGACATTTGCGGCCGTATCAGAAAGCTGGCTTCAACTGGTTCCATTTTTTACAGCAATACCATTTTGGTGGCTGCCTGGCTGACGATATGGGCCTCGGCAAAACCATCCAGGCGCTTGCCCTGCTTCAAAAACACAAGGAGAATATCGAGGCTGATGGCAGCAAGAGCGTCTCGCTCATCATCATGCCGACCTCCCTCATTTATAACTGGCTGAACGAAGCAAAGAAATTCGCCCCCAAACTGCGCATCATGGTGCACACGGGCACGTTCCGCTACAAATCTCCCGAGGTGTTTGCCAATTACGATGTGGTGATCACCACCTACGGTATTACGCGTATTGACATCGACCTGCTTTCAGGGTATTTTTTCGAATATATCATCCTCGACGAAAGTCAGAATATCAAGAACCCCTCCTCCAAATCATACCAGGCGGTAAAGCAGCTCAAATCGCGCTATAAGCTGATCCTGAGCGGTACGCCGGTAGAAAACTCGGTGAACGACCTTTGGACGCAAATGTCGTTCATCAACCCGGGCCTATTAGGCAGCCAGCAATTTTTCCTGAACGAATTCGTGACGCCGATCGAAAAGAAAAAGGACGAAGAAAAGGCCCGCCGCCTGCAGGCGCTGATCAAGCCCTTTGTATTACGTCGTACCAAGGAACAGGTAGCGACCGAACTGCCGCCGAAAACCGAGAACCTGTTCTACTGCAAAATGAGCGAGGAGCAGGCCAATGTCTATGAAAAGGTAAAATCGGAATACCGGAACGAATTGCTGCGCAGTCTGGAAGACGGTACCTATGCCCAAACACAGATGCAGGTTTTGCAGGGATTGATCAAACTGCGGCAGATAGCCAATCACCCTTCGATGATCGATGAACAGTACGAGGGCGATTCGGGCAAATTCGAGAACGTCGTGCACACGCTGAAGAACGTGCTCGACGGCGGGCACAAGGTGCTTGTATTTTCGCAATTTGTAAAGCAACTCTCCATTTACCGCGATCATTTCGATACCGAAGGCGTTCCTTATGTTTATTTAGACGGCAGCACCCAAAACCGCGGCGATGTGGTGAAACGCTTTCAGGAAGATGAAAAAACGCGCGTATTCCTGATCTCGATCAAGGCCGGCGGCGTGGGCCTGAACCTCACTGAAGCCGATTACGTTTTTATCCTCGACCCCTGGTGGAATCCGGCCGTGGAGCAGCAGGCCATTGACCGTACACACCGTATCGGGCAAACCAAGAACGTGTTCATCTACAAATTCATTACCAAGGATACGGTCGAAGAAAAGATACTCGCCCTGCAGCAGCGCAAGCTGAAGGTGGCGCAGGCATTAATCACCACCGAAGAAAGCTTCATCAAATCGCTTACGGCGGACGATATCAGGGAGATTTTGAAGTAGGCTGAAAGTCCGCGCAAGTCCGAAAGCTCAACTTTTTCACAATACAAACGTCACGCAGGGAATGTTTAGGTACCGTTCTTTAATGATCTCGATATGCCGTAACTCGTGGCCTGCTATGTGATACGCCAGCGCGCGCACGGTTCGCCTATTTTTGATCACGCCGTCGATATCGATCGCTTCGCCGCTCCTCATAAAAGACTCTTCAGGTAAATTCTGAAAAAGTAGAATGGTAGCCTGCCGAA
>JAFDZL010000323.1 GCA_018266935.1 Bacteroidota bacterium
AGTAGTTGATTGGGTTGATTGAGTTAACTTAATCCAACTCAATTAACCTGGTCAAATTTAAATTGATATTTTTCGATCCCTCGCCACGTTCATCCACTCCCCGCTGATTTGATTATTTTCAATTGTTATTGCACGTTCGTACAGGGCTATCGTCGGGCAGACGTGGTAGGGCATTCCATACAATACATCGCCAACTTTATAATGGTGTCCTATACCGGCCTCGCAAACCAGGTGCTCTTCGCTTTGACTTACCATCTTCAATTCAGGCGCATTGATAAAATAAATCCGCCTACTGATATCGTTCTCTGCCGACACCGATTTGTGTCCCACATCAAGGCAAATCTTTGTTTCATCAGGCAGCGATATTACTCTTGAAACCACCAGCGCAGCGGGCAGAAAAGCCTGCTCAGAGCACATTAAACTATAACCTCTGTCCCAATACACAAATGTACCGGGGCTGCACTCCACGTTTTCTCTTTTGGCATGAATAGGAAATGTTGGCGACCCGCCTGCGATGACGACAGGTGTCCGATAACCTTTCTTTTCGATATCTTCCTTAAGCCGGGCGACCTGTTCAAATGCAGCGTTACATTTTTGGGTACGCACGGCCAGATCAGCGTCATGCAAATGGCCATCATAGGCATGAAGACCTTCAACTTCTATTCCTTGTAAATGCTGTAAAGCGATATATAGTTCCATTGCCTCCGCGGGTGTAATCCCTGTGCGGTTTTGCCCTACATTCAGGTCGATATACACTTTGACCCGGAGTTTTGTCCGAACCGCCCCGTCAGAAATATGCTTTGCTGCCGCGATGTTATCCACCAAACACGAGTATAGCGTATGGGGATAAGTATTGATCAGTTTGATAAATCGCTCCAGTTTCGGTCCCACCGGCTGATACGCCAGTAAAACATCTGGTGCCTTGCACATGCCCAGCATCTCAGCCTCAGCAATTGTCGCGCACTTGAATTTGGTGATACTGGCATCGAGCATTAGCACCGCCGCCTCTTTGCATTTATGAGTCTTCACATGGGGGCGCAAACGCGATACATCGCCGATCATCTGTATAGCGAGGGCAATATTGCGTTTTACCCGTTCGGGATAGATCACTAAAGCCGGAGTATCGAGTTTGTCGATATCCTCAATTAAGTACCAGGTATCTTTACTCATTTTAGGTTGGACGTTATACGTTCGACGTTTTACGTCAATTAATTCGGGCTTAAGCCAATTCAAATAGTGCTTCTATCTCGACGGGTATGTTATCTGGTAAAGACCCCATGCCTACAGCACTACGAACACCGATACCATTATCTTCGCCCCAAACTTTAGCGAACAATTCGCTGCATCCGTTGATAATGTAGGGGTGCTTTTGAAAATCCGGTGTACAATTGACCATACCCAGTACTTTGATCACACGTTTTACTTTGTTCAAACTACCGAGATTGGTTTTAATGGTGGATAGGATGGCCAGACCGACCTGCCGCGCTGCCAGTTTGCCTTCTTCCTGGCTGACATCAGCGCCAATGCGGCCAATGATCAGGCTGCCATCGTCCTGAACGGTACCATGCCCCGAAACATACAAATGATTGCCATCGATCAGACATGGTTTATAAACGCCGAGTGGCTTAGGCGCGGGCGGCAGGTTAAGCCCGAGCGCCGCGAAATTTTCATCAGGTGTGTTCATCGTATAAAACTATGAAGTTTTGATCATTCCCTAAACTAATAAAGTAAAAAGGCCGGGGATCTCATCCCCCGGCCGTCAACTAAATTAATCCCAAAATATGTTTAGTAAAATTTATAAGTAAGTCCAACATTCACTACGTAATCGGCGAATGCAGCATCGCCGTGAGCATACACGCCGGTCAGCTCGGTTTGACGGATATCCGGAACGCTTTGCGTACGGTCTCGGAGGATAGCCACCGGAACAAAAGCATAAATGGCGAAATCCTTCACCCTCCAGGTAATTCCCGGCTCAGCCGATAAAATGTAACCCGGCCTGCGGAAGCCGTCGCTGCTGCCAAACAGGTCACGCACGGGCAAACAGTCATCGCGGACACCCAGTGAAAAGTCAAATTTCTTAATGGAATAGCTACCGCCTAAACGAACCAGGTATTGATCGGGCACACTTTCCACATCTGACGTTATAGCCACCTTAGTAGCGCTCGGAGCCGTGGCTGACGTAGGCGTACCATTTACATCTCTCGGATTGGCCAGATAGAAGAAGTTGCCATAAAAGCCAAAATTATGCGTAGGGTTGTAATAGGTATTGATCTCTAAAGAGACACCTGTTCCCCCGTCGCCTAATTGGATCGATTGATCGACAGGTCCCAAAATTTTGGTTCCATTTGCCTGCAAAAAGTAATCCTGGGAATTATAGGAACCCGTAGCGAACTTAATACCTAAGCCCATCTGCACGTTAAAGTTATGGATCTTCGCCGGATTGAACAGCCAGTAGTAGCCTGTAACCCGCGTGTCACCTAATCCAAAGGTATGCGTGCTGAAACGAGTGCCCGGCGTGTGATTCAATTGAGACCGGCTATTATCGGCTCCGTTAATATCAACCGCCAACGCCCAGCGGTCGTTAAACAAGCGCGTAAAGGTAAAGTCCTGCGTAACCACTTTGTTGATCACGTTGTTATGAAACTGATCTATCCGCTGATATTGTTCCAGCTTACCAACAAAGTGCCTGAATGATTTATAGTATCTTGTGTTACTGTTGAATAACCATGCTCCCTGCTTCACGGCGCTGTCCGGATGTTCGTCCATAGTGCAAAGTCCGCCGGTGCTGCGTATAGCCACACAACCTTGTGCAAAAACGTTAGAATGATTTAATAAAATAAGTAGTCCGAATACAGATAAAAATTTGAATAATGATTTCATAATATTAGTAGTTGTAAGGTCATTTCAATGGATAATGTTTTGGATTTATGTCATTGGTGACGTTGTTTGGTGCAGCAGCGCTTTTGTACGCGGCAGGGCAAACCACAGCGCCAGTATGGCGCCGTAGCTGCCTCCGCGCTCAACCCATTCAAATAGTTCCCAATGCGGGTAAAAAAGTTCGCTGCCCATCTTCCAGATCAGGAAAGCGATCAGCAGCGGGCGGACCGGCTTGAGCAGCACAATGGCTCCAGCCGCCAGTTCGAAGAGGCCCACGATGTGAGCAGTAGCAGCCGGGTCGGTGAAGCCCAGCGCTTTGTACTGATCGATCAAGCCGCTCTTTTCGATCAGGTTCAGCCAGCCATGGCCAATAAAAAGCAAGCAGACGATCACCCTGAGGCAGACGACGACATTGGACAAAGCTTTTGCATTAATTGCGGTTTCGGGGCGAACGACCTCAAACCAGCTTTTGATGCCTTTTACAGGTATGCCGGACAACATTAGCAATGTGAGCGGCACGCCAAAGTTTCCTGCCCGCTCAATGAATTCTGCGAA
>JAFDZL010000324.1 GCA_018266935.1 Bacteroidota bacterium
AGGTCGGTTTGCTCAGCCGTATCCTGCTCAACTTTGGTAGCCGTATCCTTTAACCGCGATGGATACCTGGTAACCGGGATCAGCTTTTTATCCTGCGCGCTGGAAACTGATGCCATAAGCGCGGAGGCCGATAACAGCAAAGCAAGTTTCCAGAGTTGACGCACGGATTTTCTTTAGTACAGGTTCAAATGGTGCAAAGTAGCAAATCCTGACCATTAAAAATCCTATAGATATCAATTTGGTAAAAAATTTTCACACTGACTAAAACGCTGAATATACGGTTGGCTCAGGTGCGAGATGACCAGTTACCAGCGCCGCTATTTCGGGTATTACTGCGATCTCCGTTTCATTGTGTGCTTTTGAATAGGCATCCAGCGCGTTAGCCTGTTGCTGTACCCAGGCAGCGTCAGCCGGTGAGCCATTATCGATTTTGTCCAGGGCAGCCAGACCGATGGCCGCCGCAGCGCTCAGATTTTTGGAATGGTCCTGCACTTCCAATAAGCGTTTATTTCCGGCAAACAGGGGCTGCAGCAAGGCATTGTTCTGTTGCCATGCTGTTAGGTATGCCCTGATACTGTTTTCGGCGTTTTTATCGTGATTGGCCAGGAAGGTTTTTACCAATTGCCTGAAGTTCCTTTTGGTTTTCGAATCCACAAATACTATGTCCGATACCGATGTCAGCGGTGTGGTTTGGTATGATGCCGCCGGGCCTTTCATCATAGCGCCCACCATTTTCCGGTAACCCTTCACAGGGGTCAAGACATCGGTCAGCGTTTCGAGGTGATCGGTTGGTGCATTGTCGGTCAGCCTGCGCAGCGCCCGTTCATAATTGCTCAAATGCTGCAGACCCTGCGCATCCAGCTCATCACTTAAGACGAACAATCTCCGGTACATGTCGTCCACATCGGTCACAGCGGCCGGCGACCACAACCTTTCGGCTACCGCGCCCGCTCTTGGCCATATTCTTCCGTCAACATTTCCATTATCCACGAGCTCCGTCCATTGCGCCGCTTCTCCTCCAAGAATATTGACGTTATTGGCACTGTCCAGAGCAGGGTTATTGTAATAGATATAGGCCGGCATAAATACGTCGAGGTAAAAGCCCTCAGATACCAGTGTACCGTAGCCATGCGACGCAAAATCGTTCGGGCGGCCGTGAGATTTGATGATATCACCCATTCCATCCGGTATCCATTTATGTACGATAGCGTCTTTAGGCAACTTGTCGTTGTATATCTCTTCCCACCCGATCATCTGGCGGTGATGCTTTTTCAGCAGATCGTGAACCCGCTGCACGTAATAACGCTGCAGGTCGTCGGTGCTTTGCATCTGGTGGTCCTTCATCCACGCCATTATCGCCGGGTTCAGCTTCCACGCCATACCGTTGTTCTCATCGGCGCCGATGTGCATGTAACCCGACGGGAAGATCGTTGTCATCTCCCCAATAAACTTATCCAGAAATTTGTAAACTTTTTCGTTGGTCGGGTCAAATGTCGGCGCTTCCATGTTGGTGACGATGTCTGCGATCCCGTTGCCTTTCGGCCGGTTTGGGTCGGGGTGTTCATTCTGCCACTGCGTCCGGGGCCCGGGCTTGTAAGGCCCGGGCTGGCTGGCCAATTCAGGGTATCCGGCAAACCAGCTTTGCGAATGCCCCGGCATGTCAAATTCAGGGACGATAATGATCCCCCGGTCCGCAGCATACCCTACCAACTCCTTCAACTGTGCCTGGGTATAGTAATCGCCGTTAGACCCCAGCTCATGCAGTAACGGGAATACCTTCGACTCCACCCTGAAACCCTCGTCATCGGTCAGGTGCCAGTGCAGCACATTCATTTTCACCGCCGCCATCGCGTCGATATTATGCTTCATTTCTTCGTACGAGATGAAATGCCTCGCCACATCGATCATCAGCCCGCGCCATTTGAACCGGGGAGAGTCGTCAATAGCAACACAGGGGAAATAATATCCCTGGTCATCCTTGTCACAAAGCTGAATAAGCGTTTGCAGCCCGTGCAATGCCCCTTCGGTTGTCGCCGCATCCAATTCCAGATGACTATCGGTTACCTGTAGTTTGTAGCTTTCGTCTTCCCCTATTTCCGGGCTCGATTTTGCTTTAACCCTGACGATCATTTGAGCTGTTTTCAAAGTATCCGACGGCAATATATATTGCTGACCAAATACCATACCTGTTTTGCGGTTCAGGGTTTGATAAGCATGGTTGACCGCTGCGAACAAAACCGTGTCGCCTGCTGACGCTTCCGCATGAATAGTGAACTTATTGGTAATTCGGAATTTGCCCGGATTCACCTGTATTTGTTTAGGTACAGGCATCAGGTTCAAAGTGGCGGGCGTTTGGGAGAACGCGTCAAGCGCAAAAAATAGCAGGGCGGAAAAAAGTACGATTCTCATTATTCGTTATGATATGGATTATTGTCAATTTCTTTAATACCTTTTTCGGTACACATGCCGCGGATATAAATCTCCACCAGGTTTTTAAACAACGGATAGGGGCTGCCTTGATAATCACGGTATTCTTCGCCCCTGGTTATGGAAGTATAAAGCGTAACTATACCTTTCAGTGCTAGCTGCGCGTCCAGGCTGCTCAGAAAAAAGCCTTCCTTTATCCCCTGCTCTACCAGCGGCACCATAAGTACCCCATAGTTGTTCCTGGCATTGCTGATGGCCTCGTTCTGTAGTTCAGGGTAGTAATAGTTCAAATCATGAAAGAACTCACGGCTCATCCCGAAATCCTTGCCCAACGTCGCCCTGAACAAGATCAGCAGCGTGTTGACCGGATTTTGCTTACTGACTAGTATCGCCTTGAACTCATTATAGTAACCATCATATAAAACGCGCAGACACTCTTTCAGTAAAGCTTCCTTGCTGTCAAAATATTTATAAACTGTTTTGGTGGAAATGCGCAATGGCTCGATCAACTTGATCATAGTCATATTCCTGATGCCATGTTCCAGGAATCGCCCGAGCGCGGTTTCGATGATCTGATCTTTCACGGCTTGGAAAATATTTTATTAGAGATATTTTCCAACAAAGGTAGAGGAAAATTTTAATTACAAAATATTTTCCAAAATTTTAGTAGGTTCATCAATCCAGCACCGACATGGTCAGGTTGATGATATCGTTAAAAAAGGATTTATCAGTCGTCGATTTAGCATTTACGCGTATGCCTTTCACATTATTGAATACAAAACGGGCCAGCGCTCTTGCATCCTGTTTGTTCCTGATCTCGCCGCTCTCCTGCCCGTTCTTTATGGCTTTATAAAAGAATTCTTCTACCAGCCGGTCGTTCTGACAAACAATGTCGCGTACCTCCTGATCGTGCGGGGCAACCTCGACAGCGACATTCACTAAAAAACAGCCTTTATGTTCCCTGTCGGCCAGCAACTCGCCGGTGATAAATTCAAGCATCTGGCGAACGGCGTCCTTTGCCGATGCGGCCTGATCAATTATTTTGGCCATCCTATCGCCGGCCACCTTTTCATAATTCCCGATTGCCCTGATAAACAGCGAATGCTTATCACCATAGGTGTCG
>JAFDZL010000325.1 GCA_018266935.1 Bacteroidota bacterium
AACCGATGCTGACTCGTTCAAATATATGGAGCCGCTCGCTGATGGTTTCCGTAACTACCGCAAAACAAAGGCCCCTGTGCGCACCGAAGACCTGCTGATCGACAAGGCTCAGCTTTTAACGCTTACCGCACCTGAGCTAACGGTCCTGGTTGGCGGTATGCGTGCGCTGAACGCCAATTATGACGGATCCCCCTATGGCATATTAACCAAACGGCCAGGCCAGCTTACGAACGACTTCTTTGTCAATTTGCTGGATATGGGAACCGCGTGGAAAGCCACTGATGGAAGCGAGGAACTGTTCCAGGGCAATGACCGCAAAACCGGTGCATTTAAATGGAACGCTACCCGTGCCGACTTGGTATTTGGTTCTAATTCGGAACTGCGCGCACTGGCGGAAGTTTATGCCGCCGACGATGCCAAAGAAAAATTTGTGCACGATTTCGTCGCAGCGTGGACCAAAGTCATGAACCTGGATCGCTTCGACCTGGCGTGATATTCGAATCTTAACTGCATTCGAGAGGCGAACCATTTTGGTTCGCCTCTCCTTTTTTGACTCAAAAATAATCCTGACGAACGTCAGGAAACATTTTGAGCGAAATCACATACAAAAAAGGCTATAAGGCGGAAATTTGCATAGATGGGAATAAGTTTTTAATTCTCAGTGAGTTAGAAATCAAGAAATCTCGTCCTTTGTTGTACCCTGATGCGGCTTGTTTGGATTTCGACCCTGTTTATTTTTCTTTTTTTTAAGGCCTTCAGCCAGGCGGTTGAACTTCATGGAATGGTTTCCGATGGACGGGGAAAACCGTTGCCCTTCGTTTCGGTCCTGATCGATCGGGTCAACCGGGCGGCTTTGACAAATGATTCGGGTATTTACAGGATTATTTTGCAGCCCGGGAGCTATAAGATAGATTTTCGCTCGCCGGGATATAAGCCTGTGTCGAAAACTATCCGGGCCGAAGGATTTGATGTTCGCCTTGATCTGCAGCTGTCTCAAACTGACACCACGGATAAATTGCCTGAAAGCGGCGATTCTATTATCAGGAGGACGATCGACAGGCAAAATATGCCCCCAGGTAATCCCATTTATTTCGGAAGGATATATGCCAAACAATCGCAAAGCATAAGTCAGATGCCGAACAATTTTTTCAGGACTATAGTGGCTTACGCCCTCAACATATACTCTGAAAATAAAGGAATAGTCAATCTTTCTGAATCGCTGGCCGACTTTCAAATGCGTCCTCCCGATCGCATCAGCCAGGAAGTAACAGCAGCGGTAGTAAAACAAAGCAGCAGAAACGTCTTTAATTTTAACCAGGTTCCCGAACTCAATATAAATTTTTATCAAAACACGATACATCTGAATGGCCTCAGCGAATCCGCTTTCGTTTCTCCCCTGGCTGATAACGCATTTAATTATTATAAATACCGGTTAACCGGGCAGTTTTCCGACGAGGGAAAGCTGATCGATGAAATAAATGTGGAGCCGGTCAGTCCTGACGAGCACCTGTTTAGCGGACGGGTTTATGTGATTGATAAGGAGTGGCGACTTTATGGCCTCGAGCTTTATTTATACCGGGCGGCAAACATAGATTTTATCGATTCCGTCAGCATCAGCCAGCAATATGCGCCGTTAAATGAACAGGTTTCGCTGCCTTGCGCATCCCAACTCAAATATTATGGTACTTTCTGGGGCTTTACCTATTCGGGGGTATTTTTACAGGTGTACCAGGATGTTCGCACCGATTCACTTAAGACAAATATTTATCGCAGCCGGTACCACAGCTTTACCGGGGACTATGATAAAGACGAGAGTTTCTGGGAACAAAACCGGGTGCAACCCCTTACGCCGGCGGAAAAGAATTTCTATCGGTCGGCAACGCCGCGAACAAAAAGCAAAATAAGTAAGCATCTGTTGGGCCCCGGGCAAAATAAAAGTAACCAATTCCACATACTGCCTTACCTTTTTTGGGGTTACACGCAGCATAACTACGATAGCAATTCTACTATAGCCCTGCAGCCTCTTGCCAATAGTGTTTTTTACAATACGATTGAAGGTTGGGGTATCGATCTTAAAGTTAAATACACCAAAACATACGACAGGCTCCAGAGCCTGGCCATTACGCCGGATATTCGTTATGGATTTTCCGATAAGGTGTTTAATGCCAACCTGCTGCTCAATTATGTCTATAATTCATATCGGCATGCTTACGTATTTGGGCGCGCGGGCACAGATTTTCTCGACCTGAACAGTACCGGCACCATAAGCCCGTTTTTAAATTCATTGACTACTTTGTACCTGGGCAATAATTATATCAAACTTTATCAGTCCCGGTTTATCACCGCTGGTACCGGCGGAGAGGTGACAGGCGGCATATTATTGACCGGCCAGCTTGAATATGCCGAGCGGGCGCCGCTTTTTAATACCACCCTGCACACGTTTAACAAGGACAGCGTTTTACTTACATCGAATAACCCGCTCGACCCCAATTCCAATACTCCGCTTTTTCCGAAATACCAGGCCCTGACCCTGCGCGGGTCGGTTACATTCACTTTTAACCAGGAATATAGTATAACTCCCGACGGCCGGTTTATTTTGCCCGCCTTATACCCTGTAGTGAGAATAAACTACCGGGAAGGAATACCAACCGTGCGATCGTCGGTAAATTACAACTTCATTTCGATGGACGTTTTCCAGGACAGGTTAAACGAGGGGATAATCGGCTATACAGCTTTTTATTTTTCTGCCGGGAAGTTCTTAAATACCCACAAGCTATATTACCCGGATTATAATCACTTTCATGGAGGGCAAAGTTTTTTCTTTGATACGTACGCGGGGAGCTTCCATTTTCTCAATTACTATACTTACAGTACAGATAGAGCCTATTTTGAGGCCCACGCGGAACATAATTTTACCGGTTATTTTCTGAGCCGCGTACCCTTGCTTCGCAATATTGGCTTGCAGGAAATTGTCGGCGCTTCATACCTTGGCCAGGGTACCCTGCCCGATTATAAAGAAATCTATTTCGGGTTAAAACGATCCATGTTGCGGTTAGACTATGGTTTTGCATTCGGACGATTCTCCAAAATTGTACAGGGTTTCAGGTTGAGCTATAGTATTTTTTAAAAAGGAAAATGCCACATGGATAGTTGATAGCGCCCGGCAGTGTTTTTGTTTGTCAAATCTTCAGTTTAAAAAATGGGTGTTTTCACGGGTTGACACTTTTGTGGTTATCTGGTAATTTTAGATAATCAATATATATCACTACGGAAATGCGAAAATTAACCAGGGAAGAGATGAAAAACATCAAGGGCGGGCTGGAAGATCCGCCGCCGGGATGCTTTTGTTATGTGCCCGTTCCAATGCTTCCCGCTGGAGGATTGGACCCGGATTGCATGATAGGCTCCGATCCGCAGCTGTATTGCCCTGCCGGTCAAATGCTGGGCTGCTGCTAAACGAACAAAAACCGAAGATTGAACTTGTACATGGCCGGTGAAACCACCGGCCATTTTATATTTTGGAAGCCGCCATTCAGTGATATGGCAGGCCGCTATCTCTTTTCTTAACTAAGCGACAACCAATGAGACGTTGTGATCAGTTCAAGAACGATACTGCAAAAACAGGTTAAACGGTACACAAGTCTATTTTTTTTATTTTTTTTCAAATTTACGCCCCCGACTTCAATGGACGTTCAAATAAGTCTGTAAATCAATGCGATATAATACCAATGCGTCGTTATGCATAGCATTAACTAACCATCTTAACCCGCTCTGTGCGCTTCCCGGCATGCCCATATGCAACTTTAAACAGTAAAAAGCGTATAAAACCGCTTGCATGCTTATCGCAATTTGTTGAAATCCAGTTATTTACTTAAATGAAAAAATTAATTTAAGTAATATGACAATAGTTAATTACGTGGAAAAGTGATGGGCTTGACAAACTATTAGAAATAAACGTGCTGAAAGCATGACTAAAAATAATTTTCACCCCAATTATTCAAGCCAGGCGCTATGAATGGACGTTTACGCTCTTTTTTTCTAAGCCGATCTCTGCTCAAAAATCTTTTTTTAAGGCCACTTGCCGCTGCGATAGCCGTATTTTTTACGGCCTTTCTGATTTCCGGCTCAGCTTCGGCCTCTACAAAATACGTGAGCGGGGTAACCTATAACGCCCAGTCAGGTACTGCAAACGCAGGTACAGGGACCTCCGTTACCTACAGCATCAAACTGACGGAAGGCAGTAAATTTGGCTTTGGCACATCAGCGGACAACATACAGCTAACGTGGTCCGGAGGCACGCCGACGGGTGTTACGTGGTCATTCACTTCATCGACCGAAACGATCAGCAACGGTACAACTACGACGCCTACATTTACGCCAACGGGAACTAACCCGGCTTTTATTACTTTAACAGTAACGACATCAGGTTCAACGCCGGCGGGCACCTATGATTTTACGCTCGTAATAACCGACAATAACTCGTTTAATGGTCCGTGGACGAGTACAGGCCTGAACCTGTTGGTCAACGCAACGGCGCCTACCATCAGTTATTCAGGGTCACCTTATACCTACTATGCGGGCACGGCAATATCTTCGCTGACGCCTACGGTGACCAACAACCCTACAAGTTATTCTATCAGTCCGGCGCTTCCTGCGGGCTTGTCCTTTAATACTTCAACAGGAGTTATATCCGGTACACCCACTGTAGCTTCTGCACCCGTAATATATACGGTTACGGCCACCAACGCAAGCGGAAGCGTCACCACAACCATTAACATCACCGTTCTTTCGCCGACCATTAGTTATGCAGGGTCGCCATATAGTTATATAACGGGCATTACAATTTCAAACCTGACGCCGACAGTGACAGGCAGTCCGTTGAGCTATTCCATTAGCCCGGCTTTACCGGCGGGGCTATCATTCAATGCAAGCACAGGTGTAGTTTCGGGTACGCCGACCGCAGTGTCGTCAGCTACAACTTATACGATCACGGCAAATTATGCGGGCAGCGTCACAGCTTCAACCAGCATCAGTATAACGATCACGCTGGCTGCGCCCTCCATCAGTTATACTCCGTCGATCAATGTCTATACGACTGGTGTGGCTATCAGTTCGCTGACGCCAGCCAATACCGGCGGTGCAGTCGCAAGTTGGTCCATCAGTCCGGGGCTGCCTGCCGGGTTATCTTTTGATACGGCAACCGGTATTATTTCGGGTACGCCTACGGCTACTTCAGCTGCCACGACTTATACCGTTACTGCAACAAACTCGGGCGGAACGGGGACAACAACCGTAAAAATAACGGTCAACCCGCCCGTGCCGGTAATCAGTTACAGCACACCGAATGTTTATGTCGTCGGTAATGCCATAGCTTCATTATCGCCAACAAATACAGGAGGTACGGCTACGAGCTGGTCGATCAGCCCGGCCCTTCCATTGGGCCTGGCGTTCAATACTTCGACAGGCGTCATCTCAGGAACCCCGCTCGCCGCCTCGGCTGC
>JAFDZL010000326.1 GCA_018266935.1 Bacteroidota bacterium
ATTGATGTCAACTTTGGGCAAACCGGCAGGCATCGCGGGTATGCCTTTGAAGTCGAATTCGGCAAGCTTACGGTTTTCTTTTACCAGGTCGCGTTCGCCCTTGTAAACAGCTATTTTCATATTAGCCTGTCCGTCAACCGAAGTGGTGTATTGCCTGCCCGCTTTGGTGGGAACTTTTGAGTTGCGCGGGATGATCACATCCATCAGTCCGCCCATCGTTTCAATGCCCAGGGACAACGGGGTTACGTCGAGCAATAAAATATCCCTGCGGTTACCGGCTAAAATATCCGCCTGGACAGCGGCGCCCAAAGCAACCACTTCATCGGGGTCCAGGTCATCATGCACGTCGCGGCCAAAGAATTCAGCAACCATCTTTTTTACCAAAGCAGTTCGTGTCGATCCGCCGACCATCACCACTTCATCGATATCTTGAATGGTCAGCCCGGCATCCTTCAACGCATTACGGCAGCAGTCGATAGTTTGCTGTACTTTGGATAATATTAACTCATTGAACGTATTTCGGTCTATGGTACACCAGATATCGCCTATCTTTTCATTAACCAGGCTTTGATATGCGAATGCTTTCTTGGCTTCCTCTGCTTTCAGGCGCAGTTGTTGTGAAAGCTCGCGGTTTTTGGCCAATTCAGCTCTGTCAAGCTTGTTCTTTTCGATCCAGTAATCGACGATAGTGCGGTCGAAATCGTCGCCGCCAAGAAAAGTGTCGCCGTTAGTTGACAAAACCTCGAAAATGCCGTTCTGTATCTGCAATATCGAAACATCAAACGTCCCGCCGCCAAGGTCATACACCGCGATGGTTTTGGTCTCGTCCGGATTCAGGCCAAGGCCATAGGCTAAGCTCGCGGCCGTGGGTTCGTTCACAATACGCAGCACATCCAGCCCGGCGAGCTTGCCTGCATCGCGCGTAGCTTGGCGCTGTGAGTCGTTAAAGTAAGCCGGGACGGTGATCACGGCACGGTTAACAGGAGTTTTCAGAGCGTGTTCGGCACGGTCCTTCAGTTCTTTCAATATCATTGCCGAAAGCTCGATAGGCGTATAAAATTTATCGCCCACCTTGATCTTCACTAAGCTTTCAGTATCGTCATCTATCACTTTATAGGAGAAAAAATCCTTATAGTTCTCAATATCGTGATAGGATCGGCCAAGCAGCCTTTTCACAGAAAAGACCGTATTCTGCGGATCGTTAACCAGGTAGTTTTTGGCCTCGTTTCCGACGGTTATTTCGCCCGTGGGACCAAAGTGCACGATGGAAGGCACTAATACCCCTTTGCCTGTATCGTTGATCACTTTCGGGTTTTTGTCGGGATCGATAAATGCCACCAGCGAATTGGTAGTACCCAGATCAATACCGACGATAATATCTTCCTGCTGCAATGAACCCGTTGCCAGGTTGATCGAAACTTTAGCCATGCCTATTAATTAACGGCGGCAAATGTACTTAGTTTTGCCCGACTGTGTGTCATATAATTGTTATGACGTTTATTGAGCCTGAAAACGCAATTGTAGCGTTAAATGCTTATTTTCACGGCGATGAGAATACCCCGGTGTGCCGTTTGGACCAGGCTTTTGTTTATACTGATACTGCTACTTACAACTGCCGCTTTTACCAAAGCCCAGGAGTTCGGCGGTAACCCGCCGTCCATTAAATGGGACCAGGTGAATATCCCGGCGGCGAAAATCATTTTCCCCAAAGGGCTCGACTCATCGGCTTATGCCGCAGCGAGTATCATAGCCCGAATGAATTATGTGATCGGGCCGACCATTGGCACAAAGCAAAAGCAGATCAGCATTGTGCTGCAAAATCAGACTACGGTGGCTAATGCTTACGTAGGCCTGGCGCCGTTTCGTAGTGAGTTTTACCTGACGCCCGAGCAAAACAGTTTTGATATCGGCAGCCTGCCCTGGGTGGATCAGCTGGCGATCCACGAGTTCAGGCATGTACAGCAGTACAACAATTTCAATGTAGGTTTTTCGCATTTCCTGCGCATCCTTTTTGGCGAAGGCGGGCAGGCTTTAGGTAACGATCTGGCTATACCCAACTGGTTCTTTGAAGGCGACGCCGTGTTTAACGAGACTTTGGTGAGCCGGCAGGGCCGGGGACGCCTGCCATGGTTTTTCAACGGTTACCGGGCCTTATGGGACGCCGGAAAAAATTACAGCTGGATGAAGCTGCGCAACGGTTCCTACCTTGATTATACGCCTGATTGGTACCCGACGGGATATATGCTGGTATCATACGGGCGCGAAAAATATGGAGACGACTTCTGGAGAAAGGTGACGCACGATGCGGCCGCTTATAAAGGCGTGGTTTATCCTTTACAGCATGCGATCAAAAAGTATTCGGGCGAAAACTTTGAAACATTCAGGAATGATGCTTTCAATTATTACAAAAAGCAATTCGGCATCAATTTGCAGGGACTGCCGTCGCAAGGTTTCGAACATTCTCCTGAGCATTTTGTGGCGGATGAAGAATACCCTGCCTATGTGAACGATAGTACAATGGTCTTTATGAAAAGCACATATGATCATCGCCCGGTGTTTGTGATGAGGACGGGGGCGCACGAAAGGAATATAAGCGTGCGCAGCATATCGCTTGATAATTACTTCGCTTATCATGACTGGAAGATCGTTTATACTGCCTATCGCCCTGACCTGCGCTGGACCTACCGCGATTACAGCGAGATCGAATTGCTGGATGTGAAGACCGGCAAAGAGCATAGGATCACCAAAAACTCCAAGTATTTTTCACCCGATTTCAGTGCCGATGGAAAGACGATAGTTGCAGTGCAGGAAGCGCCGAATGGCAAATGTAATATTCATTTGTTAAATACAGATGGCAGTTTAAGGCATATCGTACCTAACCCGGACAAGCTGTTTTTCACGTACCCTAAGTTTTATAACGGCGGGACTATTATTTCGGCGGTGAGGACTACAAATGGGCAAATGTCCCTTGCTGAGATCGATATTCAAACAGGGAAGGTTAAATATCTTACTAAACCTTCTTATCAACCCATAGCCTTTCCGGTTATCAAGGGAGATTGGGTATACTATTCAAGGACAGGCACAGTTGATGAACTGTACGCTTATGACCTGGCAAACGGTAAACAATATTGGTTGCCGAATCCAGACAACCGGGGCGCGATCGGCTACTATGAACCTGCTATCGCAAATGACAAATTTGCATGGGTTGGCTTTACAGCTACCGGCTACAAAATAAACGAGGTAAATAATAAAAACGTTGAATGGCTTGAGGTCAAGGAAACTAATGGACCCGCAGTTTTACCAGAAATGGGACTAACAGCCCTGCACCGCGATTCGGCGGCCGACCTGCTGGATAGAGTTAAGGTCGAACCGCTGGCGATTACCAAATACCCCAAAACTTATCATTTATTCAACTTTCACAGCATTATACCAACTATAAACGATCCTGACTATTCCATTGCGATCATCGGCGAGAATGTGCTGAATACCTTCCAGTCGCAATTGTCGCTGGGTTACAACCGGGACGAAGGTTATAAAGATTTTGGCTTCGATGCGGTTTACGGAGCATGGTTTCCCTTTGTCCGCGTCGGGCTGGATTATCTTTACGATCGCCGCGCATATGCTAACGGGCATCATGTTTACTGGAATGAAACGGACCCCCACGCCGGCTTCGAATTTCCGCTGAATTTCAGCCAGGGGCGACAGATAACCGGGCTTGATTTTGGTACCGACGTTTACTACAGCCGGGCCGATTTTCAGCCGCCTTACAACAAGAGCTACAAGGGGAATAGTTATACTTACCTGAACAATTACATTGTTTTTTCTAACCAAATTCAGCAGGCAAAGCAAAACATATACCCGCGCTTCGCGCAAAGCCTGACACTGAATTTCAAAACCGCTGTTACCGGGTTAACCGCGAACCAGTTCCTTGCTTCGGCAAATTTGTATTTCCCCGGGTTGTCGGTGAATCATAACCTGATATTCAACCTGGCGCACCAGCAGAACAATGATGAGAATGTGGTTGGTTATACCAATAATTTTCCTTTCGCACGCGGCTACGTAGCCGAAAACCTGCGCAATATGAATAAGGCGGGCGTTGACTATCATTTCCCGCTGATCTACCCGGATGCCGGAGTCGCTAATACATTATATTTCCTGCGCCTGCGCGGTGACGTGTTCTATGACTTTACGCGCGTGAGTGATAATTTCAGTGACGGCAGCGCTTATAAAAATTTCAGGTCAACCGGCGTGGCGATATTCTTTGATACGCAATGGTTCAACCAGGTGCCGATCTCGTTTGGTATCCGGTATGATTATTTGCTTGATCCGGATTTATTTGGCGGCACCGGTCGTAACAGGATCGAGCTGGTATTGCCGATAGCGGTGCTGAATTAATTGTTTGATTGCTGAATCGTTTTATTGTTTTAACGTGTTCCGTTAGCAATACAACATCTAACAATAATCACCCATTCGCCAACCGAATAATCTCCTTCACCCGTTCCGCATCCGTCTGGCTAAAACTATATTCATCCGTCTCCCCATAACCCATCAGGATATGGTCGTTCCGATAGGTCATTTTGCTTTTGACGTCTTTCCGGGCCGATGAGTGCACTTCCCTAGCGCCTGTGAATTGCACGATATCGGCCACTGTAGTTTCACTAACCCCTGCGCCGGGCATGATGATAATCCGGCCCCTGGCTTTTTCAACCAGGTGGGCGATCATGTTTACGCCTTCTATAGCTGTACTTTTTCCACCCGATGTAAGGATGCGTTCGCAGCCTATGCTGATCGCATCCTCCAGCGCTTGCTCCATATCGGCGCACATATCGATAGCGCGGTGAAAGGTTACACCCAGACCGGCTTTTTTTGCCATTTGTACCAGTTCGCCGCTGCGTTGTTTGTCCACAGTACCGTCGGCGTTCAAAATACCAATCACCACGCCGTCGCAGCCGGTTTTAACGCAATGCGCGACGTCAGCCTTCATTATTTCGAATTCATTATCCGAATACAGGAAATCACCCCCGCGGGGCCGTATTAGCACGTA
>JAFDZL010000327.1 GCA_018266935.1 Bacteroidota bacterium
CAGGCGACAATGTGCTGACTGTAATGCAGGATGACAAAAAGAACTTTTGGGTAGGCACCTGGGGCAATGGTGTAAGCATAATGGACCCTAAAACACACAAGTTTCGGACTATGCGCCACGACCCTGCTAACCCCAACAGCCTGAGCGGCGATAACGTTTATGCCATAGCCGAAACACCTGACAAAAAGATGTGGCTTGGCACTTTTGGTGACGGGCTGGATGTTTACGACCCGGCGACGAGGAAATTCACTATTTTCAGGAATAATCCCACCGACCCGAAAAGCCTCGGATGCGATCGTATCAATGCTATGGTTTGTGACGAAAAGGGCAATTTATGGCTTGCCACCGATGACGCCGGGTTATGTTATTTCGATACACACAATTTTACATGCATCAGCTACAAGCACAACGATCACCGCAACAGTATTAGTGACAACACCGTATCTGCCATATTCGAGGACCATTTAGGCAGGATGTGGGTTTGTACCATGGGCGGTCTTAATTTGTTTGATCCGAAAACGAAGCATTTTACGATTTATAAGACCAAAGACGGTTTGCCCAACGATTATGTCCAGGCTGTTCTGGAGGATGACAAAAATAACCTGTGGCTGAGCACGAACAATGGCCTGTCCATGTTCGATCCGGCAAAGAAAGTCTTTAAAAACTACACTACGGAGAACGGCTTGCAGGCCGATGAGTTTAAACAGGGCTCTGCCCTGAAAAGCCGTACAGGAGCACTCTATTTTGGCGGCGTCAACGGTTTCAATTCGTTCTTCCCGGACCAGATAACGGAAAGCCGGTATAATCCAAAGCTGGCTCTGACCAGGTTTGAGCTGTTCAATAAGGATGTTCAGGTTAAAAAGAACGCCGGCGACGATTCGCCGCTGACAGCGGATATTTCAGAAACTAAGGAGATAACATTGTCGCACGACCAGTCGGTGATTTCGCTGGAATATGCCTCGCTTGACTATTCGGCTCCTGAAAAGAAGAACTATGCATATATACTCGAAGGCTTTGACAAAGGCTGGAATTATGTAGGTAATAAGAACGAGGCTGTTTATACCAATATTCCTCCGGGCGAATATACATTCAAGGTGAAAAGCCAGAACGGTGAGGGTAAATGGTCGCCGAGGGTCTTGACATTGAAAGTAACTGTAGTGCCGCCGTTCTGGCTGACCTGGTGGTTCGAAACATTGGTGGCTATCTTTGTTTTCGGAAGCATTTATGGTACGTACCGCCTGCGTGTGCGCAATATCTACAGGCAGAAGGTGAAACTGGAGCGCCAGGTGAGAGAACGCACTATGGTCGTAGTACGGCAGGCCGAAGAATTACAGAATCAATCAGACGATCTGCAGGCCTTGAACGAGGAACTGCAATCGCAGTCAGAAGAATTGCAGTCTGTTAACGAAGAATTGTTATCCCAGTCGGAAGAACTGCAGGCCCTGAACGAAGAATTACAGGTACAATCTGAAGAATTACAGGACCAGCGAAACCAGGAGCACGAGGCACGCCAGGAGGCCGATAAAGCTAATGAGGCGAAGAGCATTTTCCTGGCTACGATGAGTCACGAGATACGCACGCCGATGAACGGCGTAATTGGTATGGCTTCGCTGCTTGCTGAAACGACTCTGACCCCTGAACAGCGTGAATACGCCGAGACGATCATCAATTGCGGCGACAGCCTGATGAACGTTATTAACGACATTCTCGACTTCTCGAAGATCGAATCGGGTAAGATGGATATCGAGGAAGAAGAATTTGATCTGCGCCAGAGCGTGGAAGAGATCATGGATATGTTCTCGCAAAAAGCTGCCGAACAGCGTCTCGACCTGATCTACCAGCTTGATTTCAACCTGCCGCGTTATGTGATAGGGGATAGCCTCCGCCTGAAGCAGGTGATCATCAACCTCATCAACAATGCCATTAAGTTCACTTCAAAAGGCGAGGTATTTATTAAGGCCTTCCTGTCGCAAAAAATATCAAGTGATGAATTGGAGATTACTTTCAGCGTAAAAGATACCGGCATCGGTATTCCGGAAGAAAAACTTTCGACACTGTTCAGGGCATTTTCGCAGGTTGATTCGTCAACCACACGCAAATACGGCGGCACTGGCCTGGGCCTGATCATCAGCGAACGGTTAGTGAAACTAATGGGAGGCAATGTGTGGGTTGAAAGTAAGGTAGGTGTTGGTTCGACGTTCAACTTTACGATACGAACGAAAACGAGCGTCAAGCAGATTCCGGACAACATGCCGCTGCCAGGGTTTGCACACATTAAGGGCAAAAAGGTGGCTGTCGTTGATGATAATGCCACTAACCGCACTATCCTAAAAACCCAATTGGAACATTGGGAATTGATGCCGGTTGTTTGCAGCAGCGGATACGAGGCACTGACAGCTTTGTCAAATGATCCTGCTATAGAGCTGGTTATTTCGGACATGCAGATGCCTGAGATGGACGGAGCAGCGCTGGCGCAATCCATTAAGCGCCTGCCAAAACCTGTTCCGGTGATCATTCTAAGTTCAATCAACGACGAAAGCCGTAAAAAATACCCCGGCCTGTTCTCGGCCATTATAACCAAACCTGCTAAGCAGGGCCAACTGCTGAAAGCTATAGTAACCGAGTTGGGCGAGCGCAAAGAAACTGTTCAGCAGGAAGCTCAACAAACCGCAGTACTCGATGCTAGCTTTGGCGCTCAGTATGCAATGGATATCCTGGTGGCTGAGGATAACCCCGTGAACCAGAAATTGATCGAGCGTATCCTGGTTAAATTAGGTTATAAAGCTGTTGTAAAGGAAAATGGCCTTGAAGCTGTAAAAGAAGTACAGAAAAACAAGTATGACGTGGTACTGATGGACATCCAGATGCCTGAAATGGACGGCTACGAAGCTACGCGGACCATCCGTAAACTGGATCTTGAGCAGCCATACATCGTTGCCATGACGGCCAACGCTCTTTCTGAGGATCGCGATATATGCCTGAGCCATGGTATGGACAATTACATCTCCAAGCCCATGAAGCTCGAGACACTTGTTGCATTGCTGAAAGAAGCTCACTCCGTCAAGAAAGGCTCAATTCCTGTTCAGCACTAATACTATCTTTTCAGGAATTTATCCTTCAGTATTCTTTTCATCACCTCATCTCTGAAGCTTTGCCCTATTGTGATACTGGCGTTTGGCAGGTTGATCGTGTTGCCATCGATAGTTTTGACTTTGTCAGTATTGATGATGAAACTTTTGTGCACCTGGATGAATTTACCGGCAGGCAGGCTTTCCATCAGACCCTTGATCGTTAAATAGGTGACCAGCTTGCCATTGACAGTATGCAGCGTGACATAATTGGTCAAAGCCTCAACATAAATAAGATCATCAAATGCCACCCTTTCGATCTTACCGTTACTTTTCACAAAAAAATATTCGTCCCCGGCCTTATCCGGCAATTGTTTCCTCGATCTCAGCAACTTGAATTCATGGGCCTTGTGGCAGGCTTTTAAAAAACGCTCGAGCGAGAAAGGTTTTACTAAATAATCGATCACATCCAGCTCAAATCCTTCAAGGGCGTATTGCCCATAAGCGGTGGTCATGATCACCATGGGTAGATTTTTTGCCGACCGCAGAAATTCCAATCCTGTCATTTTTGGCATGTTGATATCCAGAAAGACCAGGTCGGCTTGGTGCTCTTGTATCAGGCCTGCAATTTTCAACGGATTTTCAGCGGTGCCGACCAATCTCAGGAAATCGGTCTCTTCGATATATTCCTGCAGCAGCTTTCGGGCGATGGGCTCGTCATCTATGATCACGCAATTGAGTATCATATATCGAAAATAGTTAGGGAAACCGTATATGCGTTATCGGTATCCTGGATATTAAGTGAATATTTGCCGGGGTAAAGCAGTTCGAGCCTGCGTTTGGTATTGGCAATGCCAAGACCCGATGAATGCAGCTCTTTCGTGATGAAATTATCTTTGGTATTGAATATCCTGAATTTAAGGTTCCCGCTTTCATACCCTAGGGATATTTCGATCCTGTTTTCCTTACCCTCATTGAAGCCCACGTATTTGAAGGCATTTTCGATAAAAGTGATCAGTATCAGCGGCGGCACCTTGACGTTATTATTCAGGTTATTGGCTGTGAACGAAACCTGTATCCTTTCGTCGATCCTCGACTTTTGGAGTGCGATGTAATTTTTGATGTAGTTCAGTTCCTGTTCCATGCCTATGCGTTCGACGTCGCACTCATACAACTGGTAACGCAGCATATCCGAAAAAGTAAGGAGCATATTCCGGGCTTCTTTGTTCGATTTATCGATATGGGCATAAATGGAATTGATAGAATTGAACAAAAAATGAGGGTTGAACTGCGCTCTCAGAAAATTTAGCTCATTGGCTGCTTTTTCTTTTTCTATCTGTTCGATATAAACCTGTGAACGCACCCGTTCGATCATCATTTTGGCCGCCACGAAAAAAAACACCCAGAAGAAGATATTGATGAACGATTCATAAAAGATATTCAGTACATTATAATGAATATCATATAAGCCGAACAGGTATTTGCGCACCAGGTACGATACCGGCACCCTCAGCCACGCCGTCGCAATGATCATCGCCAAAAATGCGCTGGCAAATTGCACATACTTTTTCCTGTTCAGCAGTTTAGGCATCGCATACAGCGAGTTGAAATAGTAGTTAGCTGCGATGAACACCAGGTAGCAAAACTGTATGGTGATGGTATGCGTGATCACCAGCGCATTGTTCCTGAAGATATAGACCCAGAAAAAATATGCCAGCGACCAGAAACCAAGGTGATATATAGCCTTATTGATTTTCAACGGTACGGCCGCGATCATTAAATACCGATCAAGTTTACGCAAAATCACCATTAATTTTAATTTTTAGCGGGATCTCCGTCCGGGAAAGTCTCACCCTTGTGACAGGTGTTGCAGGTAACCACAATATTTGAACTACCCATCATGGGTGTGTCGATCTTAAAATAGTCGTGGTTCAGGTTCATCGTCATCCGCAGCATCTGCCTGGCGATCTGCTTTTCGGGCTTAGCGTCGCTTGCATAGTCCAGCCCGTCGCCGTCCTTGTTCGGGGCATGGCAGAACCTGCAGGATACGCCCAGCGCATCTTCAAATTCACCCACCATAACCTTGTTCATCGTCGCTTCGCTTATATCTTTGGGCAGCACCTGCAGGTTTTTAAAATTGGTCTCTGCGGGTTTGCTGGTATTCGTTGCTGCGGTCATTACGACGACAAGGCTGCACAGACCGGCTATAACCGTAAATTTTATATTGATCTTCATTTTTTAGCTATAATATCTAAGGATACCTGCAGTTCGTCCGAG
>JAFDZL010000328.1 GCA_018266935.1 Bacteroidota bacterium
CCTGCAATATGTCCTGCGCCTCGTCTTTATCGTTGGCGTAGCGCATGCAAACGGCCAGCATTTTCGGCGCCAGTGCGCGGTATAAAGCTTCCTGTTCTTTGCGGTCGTTGCGGAGGCATCCTTCCCACATTTGGCTCACGTTATGTTCGGTATTCATAGCAATTGTCGATTTGATACAGCTATGCCAATGTGTATGCCTATTTGTTAAATCGCTGACTTTCAGTAAGATAAATTTTTGACTATCTCCTAAAGCGTTCGGAATCGGACAGTAGGTGAAACAAAAGCGGACGATTTTGACCCATTTTTACGAATATTGTCGTACACCATAAATTTTCAGGCAAAAAATGTCGAAGCAAATGCCCTTTGAAGTAGGGCAAATGGCTCAAAACCAGCCAGGAATTCTGTTAAAAAATGTTAAATCTTTCGCTTTGACCGGTGTATGACAATGTAAGGGTAACGGAAATAAGCTATAGTTTATAACTTATTGATTATGAGTGCATAATGAAGGTTATGTAACCTTAGAGATTTCCGACTCGTATAAGTCAGAAACCATATCAAATGAAAAGATATTTCTCATTTGTACTGTTTGCGGCTGTTGTGTTGGCAAGCAGTTGTAAAAAACAAAATGTGCAGCCTGAGACCACGCGACCAAGTTTTTTGGGCAAGTGGGATATTGTGAAAGATTCAACCTGGGCACAGCTCATTGGTCCGCCGACAATTTCTGTTTATTCCGGGACAGTCAACGATTATTATGATTTCAGAGCTGATGGCAAGTGCTATAAACAAGAAAATGGCGTTCGTGACACCATTCCGTATAAAATTGCTTCGGATACCAGTGTGATATTTGGCAACCCTGTGGCAATGATTGATGGCAGCACAGGAAAAACTTTCTACCAGGAGCCAGGGCCAACCCCTATTGACCCGCTGACAGCGCATAGCGCAAAGATTGTCTTTGCTTTTGCCAGCCCTGGCGGCCCTTATTGCAAGACGATCTTCCTGGCAAAATAAAATATTTCAGTTTAGTTATAAAAGCTCCTTCCCGCAGTGCGCAGAAGGAGCTTTTTTTGTGCCATGATATGTCATACTTTTGCGTGGCATTCAAAACAAAAAGGCGTCTGCCGGTATTCATTCGTTGTGAAGAAAAAGTCATCATTTTATAAACTCGTTTTTTCTGGCGTCGCCGGTTGCCTTTTCATGTTATTTGCTTTTTCTGCATCCGCCCAAACCAGGGGCAAAGTTGAGGTGGTAAAGGACCCGCGCATCGATACGCTCATTGCCAAACGCGCCGAGTTGAACAAGTCGGTGGGTCTTGGGCAAATGATGGGTTTCCGGGTGCAGCTTTACAGCGGTTCGGTCCGAAAAGATGCGTACAATATCCAGGCGAGATTTCAGCAGGATTTTCCCGATATTCGCAGCTATGTGACCTACACCGAACCGAATTTCAGGGTGAGGGCCGGTGATTTTCGTACGCGCATGGAAGCTGAAAAATTCCAGGATCAACTGAAGAAATCGTACGAAGGAATATTTATCGTAACAGACAAGATCAATCTTCCACAGGAAGGAAAAGATGAATAAAGAAAAGATACAGGAGCTTTCCAGCAACATATTCAGCGAGGTGGTGGCTAACCGCCGCCATTTGCATGCTCACCCCGAACTTTCATTTGAAGAAGAACAAACCTCAGCGTTCATCGCAAAAAAACTGGATGAACTCGGTCTTCAATACGAGCATATGGCCGGTAATGGCCTGGTAGCTTTGATCAAAGGCGGAAAACCGTCGGATAAAGTGGTTGCCCTGCGTGCCGATATGGATGCGCTGCCGATCACCGAAACAAATGAAGTTCCTTACCGGTCGCAAAATACGGGTGTGATGCATGCCTGCGGGCATGATGCACATACGTCGTCGCTTTTAGGCACCGCCAAAATATTGACCCAGTTGAAGAATGACTTTGCAGGCACGGTAAAGCTTATCTTTCAACCCGCGGAAGAGAAACTGCCGGGCGGCGCCAGCCTGATGATCAAAGAAGGCGTACTGGAAAATCCAAAACCGCAGGCGGTACTAGGTCAGCATGTGATGCCTTTGATTGAAGCAGGCAAGGTAGGTTTCAGAGCCGGTAAATACATGGCCTCGACCGACGAGATCTACGTAACGGTAAAAGGCAAGGGTGGTCACGGCGCCCAGCCGCAATCCAACATCGACCCGGTGATCATTACCGCGCATATGCTTACGGCGCTGCAGACTATTATCAGCCGTTATAACGACCCAAAAAGTCCTTCGGTCCTTTCCTTCGGAAAAGTTATTGCCAACGGCGCTACCAACGTGATCCCGAACGAGGTTTACCTCGAAGGCACTTTCCGCACCATGGACGAAGCCTGGCGCGCCGACGCGCATAAGAAAATGAAAAAGATGGCCGAGAACATCGCCGAAGCTTTCGGCGGCAGCGTCGATTTCAATATCATGAAGGGTTATCCGTTCCTCATCAACGAAGAAAAACTGACCGCTGCAACCCGCGCCCATGCAGAAGACTATTTAGGCAAAGAAAATGTCCTCGACCTGGATATCTGGATGGCGGCGGAAGACTTTGCTTATTATTCACAGGTGGCTGATTCGTGTTTCTATCGCCTCGGCACCCGGAATGAAAAGCGCGGTATCATCTCATCTGTGCATACCCCGACATTTGATGTGGAGGAAGACGCGTTCAAGATTAGTACCGGGCTGATGGCGTATTTGGCGCTAAAGCAGTTAGGGAATTAGTTTTTGTGATTACACCGATTGGGATTGGCAGTTCCTTTTCTTGGTAATGTAGCCTGCACCGAGGTTTGTATAAATTGCTGATTTCTTTATTTTTGATCTTATGAAACCAATCCTTATTACATTTTTGACCATTGGCATATTTGCCATCAAAGCATATGCGCAAGACGTGCCTACGTCTCTTCCGCCTAGTAAGAAGAATCCTGTCAGAATTGAATATGCAGACACGGTAGCGCTGGATAGCGTGTCACGAGAGGTGCTTTTTCAGCGTTCGCTCGATTTTATTAAGAAATACTATTCACACCCGAAACAAGTAATAAAGACGCAATGGGCCATGGTCGGCACTCTAACAGGTTCGGCTGATTTTAATGCCGGAAAAGGTGTCCGGCCGTCTTATGAAATAAAGATCGTTTCAACGGATAAGGGTTATTATTATAGTTTCTTCTTTATCAGTTATACCGATGATTTTGTTCCCAATGTTATGCGGACATTATCTGTGACCGGATCATCGGGAATACGACCGAAAGATTGGATAGTGGTAAGCAAAAAGATTTCAGATACCATGACGGACCTGATAACAAAGCTCAAAAGGACAATGGCGGGGCAAAAAGATTAGTAACGTTTATGGCATCAAATCTTGGATCGTAAGGCTGCCTTTAAGATCATAACATCTTATCTTTATGAAACATTTGCTGTGTGTCCTTCTGATAAGCATTATCTGTTATCAAGCGTCCTTTGGCCAATCAAAGGAATTGCTTTCGATACCTGTTTTGAAAGAAAGCAAGTCCATTGATAGTTTACTGGACATTGTGCTTGATCCCAATACTCATCCAAATCTAGGATATAATTCAAAGCCCTTACAGGATAGCTGTTTGTACGTGGGTTCATGGAGGGCGCCAAACGCTGGTATTCATTTCACTTTTATCACGGGGAGCATAAGGCAGATCAATTACATTATTAATGTTTGGGCCGAAAAAAAAACATTAACAGGATATTTTGAATATAAGAAGGTCAAAGTCTTTGTTCCTGGCTACAAGAACTTTCGGGAATTTTTTGCCGATGCGGCAAACGTCGCCGATTTGCAATTTATTTATCGACTCGAAAACACAAAAGACGGGCCGCCTGATGGTCTGATACCGCAAGGATCAAGGCAATGGGATTTTGAATACAAGGCTGGGCGCTTTTCGAGATGGTATATTAAAGCGTCTTATTGATCATCGACAGTTAAGACTTTGCTGCATTATGAAAATAATTCTGTTTGTCCTTTTAGTAAGTTCAATCTGTTATCAGACAGCTTTTGGCCAACCAAAGGAATTGATTCCTATACCTTTTTTGAAAGAAAGTAAAGCGATTGACAGGCTGTTGGATAAAGTATTAGACTCGGTAAACGCATTACAAGATTTTGCTATGATTTTACATTTAGCCAGGACAGATAGCGATTTCTTATTTGAAATACGCACTGAAACACGCAAAAACATTAACGCCATGTTTAACTATCCGCAGCAGGGTAAAATTTCTTTTGGATATTTCGCATATAAAGGAACCGATGTATTTGTAGCCGATTTTGATGATTTTGGTGGTTTTTTCTCAAACACGTCACATTTTAAAACATTGAATTTTATATACAGACTAAAGGAGCCTTCTTTTGATCTGCCGGATGGCCTTTCACCAAAAGGCTCCAGGGTATGGCAGTTCAAGTATAAGAATGGGCATTTTTTAAAATGGCCCGACAAGATCCCGGAAGAACTTTTAATTACGCACTAGAGATTTGGATTATAGACCGTCAACTCCGCCGCCTCTTTAATTACCTTATTCCTCTCTTCCAAAAGCCTCCTCATATACCTGGTCAACACCAGCCAGTTGAAAAATCTACCGAATATCCCCAGCGGCGATTCGAAAATAAAGGTATCCTTCATTGTAGTGCGGCCATCGTTATAAGAGAAGCGATGTTCATGCCGGAAGCTTTTAAAAGCGCCCTGCACCATTTCATCCACGAAATAGTTTGGCCGGTCGAATTCGGTGATCTTTGAGGTCAGCATTTGCCGGATACCGAAATGCGTTGCCCGCCACGTCACCGTTTCGCCTAAGCCGATCAGTCCCGAAGTTTTGCCGGCAATAGCCTCCTCACCGGTGTGTTTGGTCGATTCCATATGCAGATCAATACTCCGAGCCAGGTCGAAGACTTTTTCGATGGGGGCGTTGATTTCGGTAAGGAGTTCTATTTTCGGCATATTGTCTGAATCACAGATTTAAACTGATTACCCTGATTCCACAGATTTGATCCGGAACTTAAATAATAATCAGGTCAATCAAATTAATCAGCCTAAATCTGTGATCAAAACTCCGCATTCTTCGGGAACCTCGGGAAAGGTATCACGTCACGGATATTACCCATACCGGTAACGAATTGTACCATCCGCTCAAATCCCAAACCGAAACCCGCGTGCTGGCAGGTACCAAAGCGGCGGGTATCGAGGTACCACCACAATTCTTCTTTAGGCACGCCCATTTCGTCCATCCTTTGCTCCAGCTTTTCGAGGCGCTCTTCGCGCTGCGAACCGCCGATAATCTCGCCGATGCCGGGGAACAAAATGTCCATGGCGCGAACGGTTTTGCCGTCGTCGTTTTGGCGCATGTAAAAAGCCTTGATCTGTTTCGGGTAATCGGTCAGGATCACCGGCTTCTTGAAATGCTTTTCAACCAGGTAACGTTCGTGCTCCGATTGCAGGTCGGTGCCCCAGCCCTCAACCGGGTACTGGAATTTTTTCTTTTTATTCGGGGTCGATTCCTTCAGAATATCGATGGCCTCTGTATAGGTCAGGCGCTGGAAATCATTGTCAAGGCAAAACTGCAGCTTTTCGGTCAGGCTCATTTCCGAGCGCTCGTGCTGCGGCTTTTGTTTTTCTTCATCGGCTAAACGCTGGCTCAAGAACTCGATGTCGTCAGCATTATGTTTCAGCGCCTCGCCGATCAGGTATTTCAGCATCTCTTCGGCCAGGTTCATGTTATCTTCCAGGTCGTAGAAGGCCATTTCAGGTTCTATCATCCAGAACTCGGCCAGGTGGCGCGTGGTATTCGAATTTTCCGCGCGGAACGTCGGGCCAAAGGTATAAATATCGCTCAGCGCCATCGCGCCCAGTTCACCTTCCAGCTGCCCGGAAACGGTAAGGTTGGTCGCGCGGCCGAAGAAATCATCTTTATAATTCACTTCGCCCGAATCTGTTTTCGGGATGCTCAGCAGGTCGAAGTTAGTGACGTGGAAAGTTTCACCCGCGCCTTCTGCATCTGAAGCGGTGATGATCGGCGTATGCAGATAGACAAAACCACGGTCGTTGAAAAAGCGGTGGATAGCATAGGCCAGCGTGTTGCGCACACGGAACACCGCGCCAAAGGTATTGGTGCGGAAACGCAGGTGTGCAATTTCGCGCAGAAACTCCAGACTATGTTTTTTGGGCTGAAGCGGGTATTTTTCCGGGTCGCTGTCGCCTAAAACTTCTATGCTTTTAGCTTTCACTTCCACCTTCTGACCTTTGCCCAAAGACGGCACGAGTTCGCCAACCACGCTGATGGCAGCGCCGGTCGTCAAGCGTTTCAGCAAGTTCGGGTCGGTGTTCTCAAAATCGACAACCACCTGGATATTATTATTGGTCGAGCCGTCGTTCAAAGCGATGAACTGGTTATTGCGGAAGGTGCGTATCCATCCCTTAACCACGACCTCGATACCGGTCTGTTCACTTTCTAATAATGCTTTGATCTTTATTCTCTGGCTCATACAAATATTTTTTGAGCCGCAAAAATACGATTATTTGCTTAATTGAACGCGGAATGAACCGTTTAAAAAACTGACGGTAGCCGGGTAACGCGTATCGGAGTTTGCCGGATCCTTGTTGAGTTTGATACTAAAGGTTCCGGAGGTCATTCCGCTCCCGGTATCATAATAGACTATTTTGAAGATATTGGCAAAGGCGGGATCGAGGGTATAAAAGACGTACGGATTATCCATCTGCGGAACATAAGCATATTCTACATTGGCCGGGGTAAGCGTATAGCTGTCCGCGCCACTGAACTTCAGCTTAAAAACTATCAGTTCAGTCTGTTGCGGCGTGACGGACGTGTCCACCAGGATCAGCGAATCCTGTAGTAACCGGCCAACCGTATTTTGGATCTCCCATGCTGCGCCATTTCTCGTCGCTTTCATTAAATTGACAGGCTCAGGAAGATCGCAGCAGTAGCGGTTGCACGAAAGGAAAGCCATGCAGCAAAGGAAGCTAAGTAATATAATTGTATTTCTCATAAATAAGGCACCAGGGTATAAAAGCTGCCGTTTTGAAAGCTGATGCCCGATGGATTATTCGGATCGATGAATTTGAGGCTGAAAGTGCCTGTGATTTTTATTTGGTCGGGCACCGTCGAATATGGGTTGCTCAAGCGTTGATACCCTGTGATGTTGATGACGTTGTTATAGCTTCCGTCAAGCTGATAACTCGTCAAAGAATTATTGCCGAACGTGCCATAAAATACCTGGTCGCTTTTCAGCTGGTAGGTGCCGGGGTTGGTATAAAGTATTTTGATATTCAGCGTATCTGTTTTTTTAACAACACCGGGGGTGGGTATCGTGGCGCTAACCGCAGATACGCTGAGTGTATCCGCAGTGCTTAACGTGCCGGAGGCGTAACGGTCGTTCCATGATTCACCATCCTTTTGTGCGGTAACTACCGTGCCGGGTTGCGGCATTACGCAGCACATTTTTTCATGGCTGCATGAAAAGATCAATAAAAGTGGAGCGAAACAGATAAGGTAAGCAGTTTTTTTCATAAAGTCGGTTTTGACACCTAATACGTTAGGTGAAATTCGTCTGCTACAACCTACAAAAAAAATCACCAATTAAAAAACGTTCGAGCTATTTTTAATAAGTGTTTAAATTGATTTTTTAGCTAAAGGATTAGGTTCGTTTTCAGTATCATACAAAGAAATGATTTGAGCTTCATTTTTGGTATTCGATTGACTGTGATTTGAATATGTGGGCCAAGACGGAGCGTATTCTTCTGCCTGATTCCCAAATACATCCCATCCCTTTCTTTTTCCCCGTGCAAACAATTCAAGATACGGCCCCGGACTGCATTTTTCGATTATCTCATAAACTTCGTCCGGTTTCCTTGAATGCTCTTGCTTTTGTGTTCTGATAATATTCACCTGTGACCGCCCCGGAGCCAGAGTCCGTTGACTTCCTCTAATTCCAAAAAGAATGATTTCTGTAGTGTTGCGGAAATAGAAGCCAACGCCACGTCCGTCAGGGCCGCCATCCTTACGCACTTTATGCCATATAAGATTTGTTTTGTATTTGAAGCCCCATGCTTTCATTACTTCCAATCCTTCAAGTAACAAAGCATTTGGTACCCATAGATACAAATGGCAGCTCCCGCCTGACACAAATTGTATTGGAATTTCTTTTATTTCATCCAACGATAGTGTGTCATATCGGTTGAGTCTTTTGTGCTCGGGAGCCACTTTGCCGGTTCGGTTTGTGAAACGCCAGGGCGGATCAGCCAGGATGGTTTTGTAATTTTTATTTTCAATACTATCCAGAAAATCTTTTGCAACAGTACAGGCCATATCTTTTAATATTTAGCAATTTTCATTGTATAGTTTTTCAGTGATGCCGAAAACCAGTATAGGACACCCGGACCCGCTTCCGCCTTTAATCCTCGGCAATAGTTTTGACATGTGAGTTGTTGAGGCTCCATACGATTTGCCTCTGTTCAAATCGTCAAATATGGTTTGTAAATTATCGCATCGCGTGATAATTATGCCGACGCTTATAGCTCTCAAATCAAACAGCAGTCTAAAATTGTTCAAGTCCCTATCGAAAAATGGATCTTTATTATTCCATTCTATCTCAATAGCAACACAGTTTTTATAACAATCGACCTTGTGAGTCGGAGATTCCATAATTGCCTCATCCACCTTAACAGACGTGTCAAATTTTTTTTCCCTCCAACCCCGCTGGTATAGAAAATTATCAATGTTGTCTGAGACTTTTGATTTGCGGCCGCCCGCTTCCGTAATCCAGCTTTTGCATAATTTAAAATTTGTAAGCAGGTCGATCAAATCAGTCCACTCATTGGGAAAATCTGCATTCAATATAGCGCAGGCATGCTTCCATTCATGTACTTCATAATTATCACGTATGTATTGTGGGAGCAAATCTATACCCATTTGCTAAAAATTTTGGTAAATATAGTTTTTTGTTAAACTAAATGCACAGTAAAAGCGGAAGTGAATTATCAACATTTAATGTATTTGTTGATAATAGTGATTCCAAACCCTATAATTGAGCCATGAACCCAAAAGCAAGTCTGATCCTCGGCATTTTGTTTATTTCCTTTTCGCCGATATTCGTCAAGCTTGCGGTTGCATCGCCGATTACCTCCGGATTTTACCGGATATTCGTCGCGTGGGTGGTATTGGCGCCATATTGTTTGATTAAGGGAAACCTGAAGATATCGCGAAAAGATCTGCTGGCCGCTTTGCTTGGCGGTCTCATTTTCGCGGCGGACATAGCCATCTGGAACATTTCGCTTACAAAAATAAGCGCGACCATTTCGACATTGATAGCCAACCTGGCGCCCGTTTGGGTGGGTTTGCTGAGCTTCCTGGTGCTGCGCAAAAAGTCGGGCCGCTTATTTTGGGTTGGGACGTTTGTGGCTATCGTCGGCATGGTGGTCCTGGTGGGCTATCAGCATATCCTGCACCTGCAGTTCAATATCGGTATCATCTATGCATTAATAGCCAGTTTGTTTTATGCGACATACATCATGATCACTTCGGGCATCGTCAAAAAGATCGGCACGCTAACTTTTATGTTTTACAATATGATCGGCGGGAGCGTATTTCTGCTGGCAGTTTGTTTTTTCCGCGGCGACGAGCTGATCCATTTCTCAACGCCAACGTGGCTATATATGATCGGTATGGGTTTAGTCTGCCAGTTAGCGGGGTGGCTTACCATTAACTATTCGCTGCACTTTTTACAGGCTACCCGGGTTTCCATCGCACTGCTGAGTCAGACGGTCATTGCCGGTATCTGGGCCGCTTTGCTGCTGCATGAAAAGCTGGATCTGAAAGAAATAATCGGCAGTGTCATCGTGCTTGCTGGTATTGCGATCACCTTTCTCACGAAGCGCGCATTTGCCAAAGGCGCCTGACATAAGCCGTTGGTAACTTTCTTCCGGCGATCAATAAACTGTTACCGCTAAAAGGTTATTTTTGTCATCGCGCCAAATTAAATGATCACCAAACCTACCATCGACCGCATCATGGAAGCCACCGATATTACGGAGGTGATCGGCGAATTTGTGCAGCTGAAAAAGCGCGGCGCTAATTACGTGGGTTTGTCGCCGTTCAGCAACGAGAGGACGCCTTCGTTCACTGTCTCGCCGGCTAAAGGTATATTCAAGGACTTTTCATCGGGCAAAGGCGGATCGGCCATCACATTCCTGATGGAACACGAAAAGTTCACTTATCCTGAGGCGCTCAAGTGGCTTGCGAAGAAATACGGCATCGAGGTTGAAGAAACCATTGATTCCACCGAAAGCAAGGAAGAAGAAAACCACCGTGAAAGCCTGATGATCGTCAGCGCGTATGCCGCTAAATTTTTCCATGAAAGTCTGCTGGAAACCGAAGAAGGGCAAAACATTGGCCTGAGCTATTTTAAAGAGCGCGGTTTCAGCAATGAGACTATCCGTAAGTTCGAACTGGGCTATTCACCCGACCAATGGGAGGCTTTTACAAGCAAGGCGCAGAAGGACGGCTATCAACCACAATTTTTGGAAGAGACCGGGCTTTCTGTTAAGCGCGACAATGGTACGATGTACGACCGTTACCGCGGCCGGGTGATGTTCCCCATCCATAGTTTTACGGGTCGTGTGATTGCCTTTGGCGGACGGACGCTGAAGTCGGATAAAA
>JAFDZL010000329.1 GCA_018266935.1 Bacteroidota bacterium
CAATCCGGCCATAGCAGCCGGGAAAATGAGAAGAGAAAGGGGTCACAGCAGTCCTCTTCTTCGCAACAAAGCGATCGTAACAGGGAAAACCGCAATACCGGAAGCAACAGCAACCGTCAAAGCGGCAACTCCTCGAGGACGACGCATAAGTAGGATGACAGCGCCCGTCAGAGATTCGGGCAACGGATAAACATTTCCGAAACGGGACCTATGCATATAGACCCCGTTTTTTTTATTATAGCCTCGCCCCAACGCTCGCCAAAGGAGAGGGAGTTGATTTCTTAAAAAACATTTTTTTAGCTTTCACGTTCTGAAATCATCATACTCCTATTTCTATTTTCTATGAAAAAGAACCTTACGCTAAAACTTGCGACAATTTTGTTGCCGCTGATGGCGGTATCATGCAAAGGCCCGGGATCGGCCACTACCGCTGATTCAACTACCCTTTACACCGGCCCGATCTCCAAACTCGACTCCATCGGAAAGAAAAACAGCGGCAAAAAGGACAGTATTAACATAGGTCCTGACAACTTTCGCCCAGACAGCATGACAAAGGCTAAAAAGTAACATCGAAACATTTTGCCGGCGTGGCGGTTAATTTTATAATAACTTAAATATCAACACTATGAAAACTAACACCCGCATACCGCTGCTTGCTTTGGCATTGACTTTTTCGCTGGCCGCCTGCAAAGGCAACAGTTCAAGCAGCAGTTCAGATTCAACAAAAGTGGATTCAAGCTCGGTTACAAAGGTTGACACGGCCAAAAAGCCGGACACATCTTCAAAAATGGGCACCGATACGTCCAAAAAGGATACGGTAATCAAAACAACGACCAAGACTACCGAGAAAAAGGAATCAGCTAAGAAAAAAGAATAAACGGTTACTCTCGCAGATTTCCGGAACGGAGCTGGGCTTTAATGCCAGGCTCCGTTTTTTTGTTGGTGCATTAGTTCACCGGTTCATTAGTTTATTGGTGGCTATAAGCGAACGATACTAATTAACCAATGAACTAATGACTAATGAACAAAAACTATGCATGCATAGCATTACAACATTTTGCTTAGTTTTGTGGTAGAAATACCATTCCATGCAAACCATCGCGCCATATCATACCAAAAACAAGGTTCGTTTTGTCACCGCTGCCTCGTTGTTCGACGGGCACGACGCGACCATCAATATCATGCGGCGCATTTTGCAAGCGTCGGGCGCAGAGGTGATCCACCTGGGGCACAACCGTTCGGTGGATGAAGTGGTGAACTGCGCGATACAGGAAGACGTGCAAGGCATAGCGCTAACATCATACCAGGGCGGCCATTTGGAATACTTCAAATACATGTACGACCTGCTGCGCGAACGCGGAGCCGGACATATCAAAATATTCGGCGGCGGCGGAGGTGTGATATTACCGCAGGAGATCAAGGAACTGCAGGAGTACGGCATCGCGCGTATTTATTCGCCGGACGATGGCCGGACGATGGGCCTGCAGGGTATGATCAACGATATGCTGCAACAGTGCGACTTCGCGACGGTTAGCAAACTGAACGGCGAACTGAAGCATCTGCCGGAAAAAGATGCGAAGGCGATAGCATCGCTGATCACGCTGGCGGAAAGAGGCCTCACCCCCAGCCCCTCTCCAAAGGAGAGGGGAGCTACACCCGTTCTTGGCATCACCGGCACGGGTGGTGCGGGCAAATCGTCGCTGGTGGATGAATTTGTACGACGATTTTTGATGGAGACGGATAAAACGTTGGCCATTATTTCTGTTGACCCGTCCAAACGAAAAACCGGCGGGGCCCTGTTGGGCGACCGTATCCGGATGAATTCCATCAACAACCCGCGTATCTATATGCGGTCGCTGGCGACGCGGCAGGCCAATTTGGCGCTGTCGAAATACGTACAGGAGTCCATTGACATCTGCAAGGCAGCCGGGTATGATCTTATTATCGTGGAAACCTCAGGTATTGGGCAATCGGATACGATGATCACTGATTACTGCGATGTTTCGTTGTATGTGATGACGCCGGAATTCGGTGCGGCCACGCAACTGGAAAAGATCGACATGCTGGACTTTGCCGACCTGGTAGCGCTGAACAAGTTCGATAAACGCGGCGCCCAGGATGCCCTGCGCGATGTGCGCAAGCAATATAAACGCAATCACCAGCTGTTTACCGCCAAAGATGAGGACCTTCCCGTATTCGGCACTATGGCTTCGCAGTTCAATGACCCGGGCATGAATAATTTGTTCGGGGCCATTATGCGGACCATCAACACCAAGACGGGGGTAAACTTCATCGGTAAAAAATATGACGAGGCTAAACTGCACTGGGGCGAATCGGAAAAGATATTCATTATTCAGTCCGACAGGGTGCGTTACCTGGCCGAGATAGACGAAAGCAGTAAAGCCTATGATGAATGGGTGAATGAGCAATGCGGCGTTGCACAAAAGATGTACAATGTGCAGGGGGCTCTTAGCCTCACCCAAACCCTCTCCAAACGAGAGGACTTTAGATCGGGGCTGGAAGAATTTTATGCTCACCTCGAAGAACAACTGCACCCGGATTGTAAACGCCTGCTAAAAGAATGGCCCGCAACGGTGCGGAAATACAAGGCCGACAATTTTATCTATAAGGTTCGTGAGAAGGAGATCAAACAGCCGCTGTTTTATACTTCGTTGTCGCAGCTGAAAGTGCCGAAGATCGCCTTGCCGAGGTATGAAGCCTGGGGCGATATTTTGCGCTGGCTGCTGACCGAGAACGTCCCGGGCGAATTCCCATACGCGGCCGGCGTGTTTCCTTTAAAACGCGAAGGTGAAGACCCCACGCGCATGTTTGCCGGTGAGGGTGGCCCGGAAAGGACGAATAAGCGCTTTCACTATGTATCATTGGGCCAACCCGCGCACCGCTTATCAACCGCATTTGATTCAGTTACCCTTTACGGCGAGGACCCGCATACCAGGCCGGATATTTACGGCAAGATCGGCAACTCCGGTGTAAGTATTGCCACTTTAGATGATGCCAAGAAGTTGTATTCGGGCTTCGACCTGTGCGATCCTGCCACTTCGGTTTCCATGACGATCAACGGTCCTGCACCGATGCTGCTCGGCTATTTCATGAACGCGGCTATCGACCAGCAATGCGAGCTCTATATTAAAGAGCACGGGTTAGAGCATCTGGTTGAGGCAAAGTTTAAGGAGATTTATGATGACAAAGGATTGCTTCGTCCGCACTATCAAAGCCTCACCCCGGCCCTCTCCAAAGGAGAGGGAGTTGCCCAAGCTAAGTCAAAAAAACTCGGTTACGAAACCGCTATTACAAAAATTTGGGCAACATTAAAAGCTAATGCAATAGCAAACAGACAAAATCCAACGGAAGCTGAAAATATCTTATGGCAGCTATTGAGGAATAATCAAATCGGATATAAAATAAGGCGGCAGCACGCTATTGACGGGTACATAGCGGATTTTGTTTGTTTACCAAAGGGGCTTGTTATAGAAATTGACGGCGGATATCATCATTTAACCAAAGAAGAAGATGAAGTAAGAACCAAAGTGCTCAATGGAGAGGGTTTTGATGTTATTCGGTTTACAAATGACGATGTATTAAAGAAAACACAAAAAGTAGTTCAGGATATAAAAGACGCTTTACTTAAACAAGCAGATAGGAAAGTCCTCTCCTTTGGAGAGGATTTAGGTGAGGCTAAGTTGCCGCAAGGGAATAACGGTCTCGGCCTTATGCTTTTAGGCCTCACCGGCGACCAGGTATTGCCTGCAGACATTTATAAAAAACTCAAGGCCAAAGCCATTTCAACCGTTCGAGGGACGGTGCAGGCGGATATACTGAAAGAGGACCAGGCGCAGAATACCTGCATCTTCTCCACCGAGTTCGCCTTGCGGATGATGGGCGATGTGCAGCAGTATTTTATCGATCAGAAAGTACGCAATTTTTATTCCGTATCTATTTCGGGCTACCATATTGCCGAGGCAGGCGCTAACCCTATCTCGCAACTGGCATTTACGCTGTCGAACGGGTTTACTTATGTAGAGTATTACCTGAGCCGCGGTATGCATATCGACGATTTCGCGCCGAACCTGTCGTTCTTTTTCTCAAACGGCGTTGACCCCGAATATTCGGTGATCGGGCGCGTTGCGCGCCGGATATGGGCTAAAGCCATTAAAAACAAATACAAGGGCAACGACCGGTCGCAAAAGCTGAAATACCATATCCAAACCAGCGGGCGTTCGCTGCACGCGCAGGAGATCGACTTTAACGATATCCGTACCACGCTACAGGCGCTGTACGCCATTTATGATAACTGCAATTCGCTGCATACCAATGCCTACGACGAAGCGATCACCACGCCGACGGAAGAATCTGTTCGCAGGGCTATGGCCATACAACTGATCATCAACCGGGAGCTGGGTTTGGCCAAGAACGAAAACCCGCTGCAAGGTTCGTTTATCATCGAAGAGCTGACCGACCTTGTCGAGGAAGCGGTATTAACCGAATTTAAACGCATCAACGACCGCGGCGGCGTGCTGGGCGCCATGGAAACGATGTACCAGCGCGGCAAGATACAGGAAGAATCACTTTACTACGAAACGCTGAAACATGACGGCGAATACCCTATCGTGGGCGTGAATACTTTCCTCAACAAAAAAGGTTCCCCGACCATCGTTCCTGCCGAGGTGATCCGCGCGACGGAAGACGAAAAGCAGTTCCAGATCGCCGCGCTCGGGGCTTTCCAGAAACGGAATAAGGATAAGTCCGCAGCACTGCTGAAACAATTACAGCAAACCGCTATCGCCGGCAAGAACATCTTTGAAACGCTGATGGAAGTATGCAAGTACTGCTCGCTCGGGCAGATATCGCATGCGCTATATGAGGTGGGGGGACAGTATCGGAGAAACATGTAAATTAGAGAGATAAGCGGTGAGAGAATAGGCTTAGGTGATTTACAGAAGTAATTTCTTAATTTAGATTTGCAAAACTGTCAACCTAACCGGATCATGGAATTCGAGTACCAGCAAACCAAAAAAGATTACACAGACTTTTACAAGCAGTATTATGCGAATGGATTGAAAAGACGGGCCATAGTTATTGCTGCTCTTTTACTTTTAGCTGCCAGTTATTTTGCTAAGGATCCTTTCGAATGGCCGTGGTTTTTAATTGGCACCATTTCGTCTGCCCTACTGATCTTTAGCTTCTATTACTTTATCCCGCTGCTGAGATCTTTTAACACGCTAAACAAAGTTCTGGCTAATGAGCCTGTTGCTTTTGAAGAAAGGAAGCTGACCGTTACTGACGAGGGACTTTTAATAGAATCTGAAAATCTTACCAAAACCTGGACCTGGGATGATATGACGTCAGTACACGATCTAAGCAACTTCATTTATATAATCCTGACCGACAAAAGAATGCTCTTGTTCCCGAAAAGGCACTTTCAATCCGATAAAGATGGGACAGATTTTCTTTGGATAGTTCGAGGCAAAATCAAACCACACTTTTCGAAGTCAATATATGGCAAATCTTCAGGATTATCCTATGCTCTGGGATTATTAGGTTTGATCCCGGTTGTCGGCTTTATCACTGGGATTATATTCGTCGTCCGGGGTTTGGCAGCGCCAAAGGATAAATGGCTGGTACTAATCGGATCAGGTGGTATTGCCTGGACCATCGCATTCTTCGTGCTGGTATTTAACACCGATTTATTCGGCTTTCAAACCTCCCAGGTAAAATTTTCGCAAAGACAAATCAATGGCGTTATGGCTGCAGTCGAGTTTTATAAAATGAAGAACGGCGTTTATCCGGACAGTCTTCAACAATTGGAGGAAAATTCACAAGTATGGATATGGGACCCGTTGAGACCAGGAGGCAAGGTGAACAAAACGAACGAATACAATTA
>JAFDZL010000032.1 GCA_018266935.1 Bacteroidota bacterium
AGGATGTACCTGTTTTGATCGGATGTATATGGCCCCATTAGCTCGTTAACGGCTGTTAGCTGTAATTTATTGATGTTGTCCCTGGTAAAATTGTACTCGTACTCCAGGCCGGGGATGCCTTCATTATCTAAGAAATTTCGTTTGTATTCATCCGCGTAAGAAGATGAAGGATGATTTGCGATATCATAAAAAGCAGCTCCTCGCCCTCTCAGGAACCATTGTTTCGCAGTTTTAAATTCATCCTCTGTAAACCCGAACTTTTTTGCCCGCTCCAATTCGGCTGTCACTACTTTGATTGAACGTTCCAGTTCGCCGGGTTTAGGGGTTATGCGGGTACTGAATTCGTCGGTATTGCCGAACGAAGAAGAAGCAAAAGCCGAGGCGCTCATAAAGGGCGGATTGCCGCTTCTGGCTATTTCACTGATGCGGCTGTTAAGCATGTAGTTGAGCAAAGCGGTTTCCATCCGCTCCAAATACTCCACATCGCTGCGTGTTTTGGAACCCGGAAAACGTACATTCATCGAAAAATAGGTATAAGGTAATTCCTTATCGGTCAATATTTTTACACGGGTACCTTCCGCCGGCGGAATGGAATAATCTATTACCTGTCGCTCGTCTGCCGGGTTAGACAGTGATGAGAATTTTTGCCCGATCAGCTTCACCACCTGCCGGGGGTTAAAATCGCCGACGATGATCACAGCCTGCTCATCCGGGCGATACCAGTCGTGGTAAAATCTTTTGATCGTTTCCGGTTTACAGTTTTTGATAATATCGTCGGTTCCGATAGGCAAACGCGCCGCGAAGCGTGAGTTATTAAATACCGTTGGTAACGTTTGCACATTCATGCGCCCGTTGGCAGTTTTTAGCCGCAGCCGTTCCTCTTCCAGTATAACCTTGCGCTCCTTGTCGATCTCCGCAGGATCAAAAGTCATATACCCCGCCCAGTCGCTAAGTATGTCCAAACCCTTATCAAAAACCTGCATACTGTCGGTCGGCAATGTCAACTCGTAATAAGTCTGGTTATAACTGGTAAAGGCATTCAGATCGGCGCCAAATTTTACCCCCGATCTTTGCAGGTAATTTACCAAATCGTTTTTCGGGAAATTTCGTGTGCCGTTAAATGCCATATGCTCGGTAAAGTGAGCCAAACCCAACTGGTCATCATCTTCCTGGAGCGAGCCCGCCTTTTCCACCAGGTATAACACCGCGCGTTTTTTGGGCGACACATTTTTACGCACATAGTAAGTAAGGCCGTTAGCCAGGTGCCCGTAATAAATCTCGGGGTCCATCGGCTGACTCACAATATCATCAGTTGTTTTTTGCTGTGCTGTGACAAGGCTTGCAGCCGCCAGCATGATCAGCAGCGTTAGGATAAATTTAGGTTGCATACTTAGGTTAGGTTTTTATAAAAGTGATCATCAATAATTCAGACTATAAATGTATTTGTTTTAGAAGAACATTGAAATAGCTGCCCTGACAATTTGTTTAACGGATACGATAAAAGATTGGGATAATCGGTTATTCCAGGTAGCTAAAATTGTAGCATGGGAAAAATAAAAGGGCCTTCAAATGAAAGATGAAGCTCGTGTTTTAAAATAAATACTGTGATTTTCAATTACTTGTGTAAAATATTTAAAAAATACTTGTGTAGTTAAATGACTACATATATTTTTGTAGTCAAATAGCTACATAATGAATTTGAGACGAGATGTATTTCAAGCGATAGCCGATCCGACCAGGAGGGCCATATTGCTGCTGGTGGCTACCCAATCGCTGACGGCGGGTGCGATAGCTTCGAATTTTGACACGGCCAGGCCGACAGTTTCAAAGCACCTGCAAATACTTACCGAATGTGAGTTGCTAAAGCAGGAGCAAACAGGAAGAGAGATATACTACCATATCAACGCAAAAAACATGAAAGCGATAGCCGACTTTATCGAACCCTTCCGCCGCATGTGGGACGACAGGTTCAACAAATTAGAGGAGATCATGAAAAACTACCTGCCTAAAAAGTAAGCTTATGGAACTGAAAACGAAAATACACGCCGAAGACGGCAGGCACGACATCGTCATCACCAGGGAATTCGACCTGCCTTTGGAATTGCTCTTCAGGGCCTTTACCGAGCCTGAGCTCATCGAGCAATGGATGGGCAACAAGGTGCTGCAATTTGAAGCCAAAAAATACGGCGCCTGGCATTTTGAAAACAGGGACGATAAAGGGAACGTGGTGTTCGACGCCGACGGGGTGATACATGAGTTTATCCCGAACCGGAAGATCACGCGGACCTTTGAAATGCGGCATACACCTTTCGGCGTTCAACTTGAGGTGAGCGACTTCTATCAACTCACTGAAGACAAGAGCCAGGTTAAGCTGCATGTGATCTACGAAACGGTCGAACAGCGCGACGAGGTGCTGAAGCTGCCATTTAAGCAGGGCATCAACTGGGCGCATAACCGCCTGGAGGAGTTCATGAGCAAATTCAAGTAAACACACCCACTAATCCATAAAAAAATGGCACACACAGCAATTTATTTAAATTTTAATGGCAATGCCGAAGATGCATTTAACCATTACAAAAAAGTTTTCAGGACAGAATTTGCCGGGCCGATGGTGCGGTACAAAGACAACCCGCCGCAAGGCGCCCGGCTATCGGAAGCCGATCTTAACAAGATCGCTCACGTCGCATTGCCGATTACCGGCGGCGTACAGATCATGGCAAACGACATGCTGGAAAGCATGGGGCAGAAACTGGTAGCGGGGAACAATTTCACGCTCGTCCTGAGTCCTGATTCGAAAGAAGATGCTGACAGTTTGTACAAGGGCCTGTCAGAAGGCGGACCGGAAGGTATAGCGCCGCACGAAGAATTCTGGGGATACTGGGGCACCTGCACCGACCGTTTCGGCATACGCTGGATGTTCAATATCGTTAAGCAGTGGTCCTGATTTTTAACCTATTAAACTCAACTAAAATGGAAAAGAGAAAACTCATCTGGTATTGGATAGTCACTATAATACTATCTTTCTGCCTCTTTACCGGCGGCCTGGCCCAGGCGTTACAACTGCCGCAGGTATTGCAGGGCTTCAAGCCGCTGGGTTATCCGACGTACTTTATTTCGCTCATAGGTATCTGGAAGATGCTTGGGATAATTGCTATCCTGGTACCTGGATTTAAATTAGTTAAGGAATGGGCATATGCAGGTCTATTTTTCACCATGACCGGCGCCGTGATCTCACATTTGGCAAGCAATGACCTTAAGCCGCAGATCATCTCGCCTTTTTTATTGTCGATCCTGATCGTGATATCCTGGTACCTGAGGCCTCCGGGCAGAAAAATTTCGGTCAATGCGTGAGCATTCCTAACTTTATTCTGTTTACCAGGAAAATGAATATGAACCCGAAAGTCAATTGGTTTTTTGAAAAGGCCACCCAGTGGCAGGAAGAATACGAGAAGCTGAGAGCCATCTGCCTCAGCACCGGGCTGACCGAAGAATTGAAATGGGGTCAGCCCTGTTATACCTTTCAGAAAAAGAACATCGTCCTGATACACGGATTTAGTGAATATTGCGCGCTGTTGTTTTTCAAGGGAGTTTTGCTGGCCGATCCTGAAGGTATCCTGGTCCAGCAAACGGAGAACGTACAGGTGCCGCGCCAGGTGAGATTCCGGAATTTGCTTGAAATCGTTGAATTGGAGCCGACGCTGAAAGCGTATATTCACGAGGCTGTTGAGGTAGAAAGGGCCGGCTTGAAGGTGGATTTAAAAACGACGGAGGAATATAAGGTTCCCGACGAATTTCAGCATAAACTGGATACTATTCCTGCTTTGAAGGAGGCTTTTGAGAAATTGACGCCGGGACGGCAGCGGAACTACCTGTTCAATTTTTCGAAGCCCAAACTATCCAAAACCCGGCAGGAAAAGGTTGAACAATACATTCCGAAGATACTGGCAGGGAAGGGGTGGGATGATTAATAAATCTATCCGTTAGGGGATGGTTATGATTTTATCTCCGGAAATGATGCCCGAATCACTTGTAACGCTCGCCATGGTAACCCCGCCGTAACTGAATGTAATGACCGGCTGAACCGCAGGGTTCAGGCCTTCAAGTTCGAGAAAATAATGCAGCTTGAGATTTTGCCCGGGGCTGACATCGACATGGTACGTTTGATTTTGCGTTTGGGAATGGATATTTATCAAGGTGTCGGATGACGATTGAGTCGTGACCGAGAAGCTGTAGATAGTTAGTGTAGTGGTGATATTGCTGATGACAATTTGTAAAGGTTTAGCCGGCGCAGGTATTGAATTTGAATCTTTATTGCACGCAAGGAAAAAGCAAAAACCAAATAAAACTAAGAACAATATTTTTTTCACTTTCCTGACGTTTCCAGTAAGTTACGTATTGATTTGAATTTTGGTTTGCTTTGGCAGTTAAGAGATTTAAATGATAAACCTATGAGTAAAAAAAGCTTATCCCCCGAACAAACTAAAGAACTGCTCAGCGTTCTAAAAGCCCGTTTTGAAAAGAACATGATACGCCATAAAGGAATTGAGTGGGCCAGGGTGCAGGCAAAACTGGAAGCCAATCCCGAAAAATTGTCATCGCTCGACGACATGGAAATAACCGGCGGTGAGCCGGACGTCGTCGGCTATGATAAAATGACAGGCGAATACCTATTCTACGATTGTTCGGCCGAAAGCCCCGAAGGGCGCAGGAGCCTGTGTTATGATCACGAAGCGCTGGAAGCAAGAAAAGCAGATAAGCCACGTGACAGCGCCGTTAACATGGCGGCCGATATGGGCATCGAAATTTTGACCGAAGAACAATACCGCGCGCTGCAGCAATTCGGAAAGTTCGATGCGAAAACATCAAACTGGATACGAACTCCGGATAAAATAAGGAAACTCGGCGGGGCCCTGTTTTGCGACCGCCGTTATGATACGGTGTTCACTTTCCGCAACGGCGCGGACTCCTACTATGCTGCAAGGGGTTTTCGAGGCTCGCTGAGAGTCTAAGGAGTTGCGGGGTGTATTATGATTTAGGTATAAATAGCACATTTTTTATACGGCTTGTTTCCCCATCTTTATTGCAAGCAATAAAACCCACGATTTGATTTTATGAGGAATCTGTCCGCGATAGGCCGCATTTTCTTTGGGGTAGCCGTTGCCGAAATGGGGCTCCAGGCACTTTACTTTGTCAATTTCCCATACATGCTGCTGCCTCCCGCAAATGTCCGTATCCCTGATGCATTGGCATATGTCTTGGGGATCATATTAGCTGTGGCCGGGACGTGCATTGTTTTTATGAAGAAAAATCAGCCGATTGCTCTCGTATTGGGATCCATTTTCGTGGTAATTGCCTGTTTTTTCCTGGTGCCGTACGAACTTGTCGCCGACTCGAACCGTATGCATTTAGGGGCATGGGAGAACGCTAAAAAAACATTGGCGCTGGCAGGCGGCGCATTTGCTATGATAGGGTGTTCTAGCGAAGAGAATGAAAACCCGATAGCAGGTTTTTGGGGGAAGCTGGCCCGTTCGGGATCAATAGCTTATGGCCTGATGATAATCGGCTTCAGCATACTCCATTTTGTATATGCGAAACAGGCGTCAGGTTATGTCCCATCCTATATACCCTTTCATTTGTTTTGGATGTATTTCTGCGGCGTCGCTTTGTTAGGCTCTGGCATCGCAATAGTTTTTAGAATAAAAACCAGATTAATCGCGACCCTCCTGGGCCTAATGATCTTTACGTGGTTTGTTTCGCTGCATATCCCTAAGGTGATCGGTGCCGCGCCGGCCGACCTGGCCGACGAGATCAGCAGCGCTTTTTTAGCGCTTGCCTACAGCGGTACGGCTTTCGTCATAGCCGGAACCACAAGAAGAGCCCATTAAAAATCGAACCAGGCACTGGCCCTAACGCCATAGCGCGAAACATTGGGATTGTTGAGGTAATTGAAACGTTCGATAAAATCGACACGGAATATCTTGAAGATATTGCCTATGCCTATACCGCCCTCCATGTAGGGCTTGCTGCCGAGTGTAAAGGTTTGCGGTGCGCCATTTGGACCGGCAGGAAATTGCAGCAGCGATGGGTTCAAAGCCGGGTTATTTTCGTCGCGCAAGCCGCCGTAAAGTACTTTGAATGAAAGGATCTCGCGCCATTTCAGTTTTTTGATCAGCGGCACCTTGTTCAGGATAAAACCGTTAAGGTTGTAATCCAGCTTGGCGTCGGCATAATGATCGCTTACAAACTCCAAAAAGTTCATCAGGTTGTACGAATCGAGGTCGAAAGCGTAGGTCTGGTTCGCCTGGTGGATGTCGAGCAGCGGGAAGGGTACCTGCCCGAATAAGTAGCTGCCTTCCAGGGTCAGGTCGGCATAACCGAGCTGTGACAGGTAAAAGCGCTTGTCGAACCTGCCATAAATGTTTTGATAACTGTATTGACCACCAAATAAACCTTTGATGTTTTGCTGGTAGTCGAAGTTGAATACCGGGTATTTGCTCGGGATGATGATACGGTAAAGCTTGCCCTGTACTATTTGTTCATGCGGCGCATAGCGCAAGCCAACCTCGAAACCCGAGGTAATGATATCGGGTACGCTGTGGGGTATGCCATTAGCGGTATTGTTAAAATAGAGGGATCCGGCCGGGGTCTGCTCCCAGTTCTTAAACTCAAGCGACCAGGAAAAGTGGCTTGCAAACTCTTTTACATAATCGACCTTGTAATATTGGTTATAAAGGAACTTATTATTCACCCCGCGCGTGAACGAACTATAAAATTGGTCAGGCTGTTCAAAAGCCAGGTTCTCGCCGGGTATCTTGATCTCATACTGGCTGGATACTTTAATGTAGTCATTTGGAAATTTGTAGATCGACTTATTATTCAGCGAATAGGCGGCGCTCGCAAGGTATTTGAACTGCCTGTCGCCAAAGCCATAAGCGCCGTAAGTTTCCAGGTACCAGCGCGTGCTGAAAGTGTCCGTAGTGCGCAAGGCGAACTTTATACGCGAACGCTCTACCGGGTTAAAACTGTAAAATGTGCCTATAGGGCCTATCTCCACCGGACCGGCCTGCGCAAATCCCACGGCAAACAGGTTTATTGTGGCCATCATCCGTTTGAATGACGGTATGGTCTGCAGGCTATCGATATTTTTGTAGGCATTGGCCTCAACAGTGGTCAGTGTATCACGCCCGCGACTGGTCACCCAGAACTGATCATTGCGGTTCATTGCCTTGTCCTGTATCACGATGTTGGGCCCGGCATAAACGCTGTCCGGCCTGGGCACATTCACCAGGTAATGCATGTAGGAGATGGTCCGCTCGCCGAATATACCCTTGTCGCGGTTCTTTTGCACGCCAAAGCTGGCTTTTGTTGTGCTCTTAGCCAAATGATAGCGCCCATCAGGGTTTTGCTCATAATCCAGGTCGGCCTGCATGCCTTTCACCCAATTCAGGTTAATGTTTTTGTTGATAGAAAGACTCGCCTTTTGTACCGCATATTTACCGTCCAGCGTAACGAATATCAGGCCCTCGAAAAGCATATCATTACCATTCCTGGGCGTAAAGCTCAGTTCCACCAGCTTTTGATGGTTCACCTCGATGGTGTCGGTAATGAAAAACTTGTAGAAGGTGGGGGCCTCGTCACATATCGGGCTCAGGAACATGTTTGTCATCAGGAAGATATTGTTCGAATAAATATCTATCTCATTGTACATGCGGTTCAGGTAAGTGTTCACGCCCTCTTCATCCACAAAAGTCACCACGTTTGCTTTCTTTTCACCCAGAACGATCGTCTTCGTCTTTGGTGGGTTTTTCCGGTAATAGGTTTGTGTTATCTTCTCCTCCTGGTAAACCGGCAGCAGCGATTTTCCCGGCAGATCGGTGGTATCGCGGCTGTCGTACAAGAATTTATAGTTATGCGTAAGCTTATTTTTAAAAAATTTATCGGAAACATTGATGAAGGCGAATTGCAGCTTTTCGTACTGCTGGTATTCGGTATAGTTATAGCTCTGCATCCGGTTTGAATCTTTATGCGCAATAACTTTCCTGATCAATTCAACGGCGGGGTTGTCCTTATTCCGGTAACGTTTTTTCTTTCCAGATTTGATAGTAACGGCCTGCAGCGTTTGTACATCAGAATGCAGCTTCACATTGATCACCTGTTCTTTATAAGCGATGATGGTACGTACGATGGATTTGTAACCAACAAAAGAGAAGTTGAGCTGAGTGTATGTTTTACCGGATTCGAGCCGGTATTTGCCATCATTATCACTTTTTACACCGATGGATGTTCCCGGGAAAGAAACCGATACAAATGGCAGCGGCTGGTTGGTTTGGGCATCGGTAATTGTGCCGGTAACAATGGTATTTTGCGCGCGGACGGCGAATGACAGACAGGCAAGAAGTATAAATAGCGGAATTTGTTTCATTCGCATGCTTTTCAACGGCAGATGATCTGCAATGTTATGCCCGGTTTAAAAGCATTACGTTAAGGGAACATTAAGAAATCTTAATGTCAAGCTAACATTTTACCGTGGCGACTATTGCTTAACGGGAGTATCCTGAAATTGTTATCAGGCCCCGTTCGGATATCCCGTCCGGCGGATTAGATAATGACCAGGCCGGAAGGTTTAGCCATCCTAAAAATTTCATGGTTTAAAGCTAACCGAGACATATGAGAACAAGACCAGCGAAGAAACTCACGAGATGATCCTTACGGGAATTAATCATCGCCGATATGACGCAAAAACATAGCGACGCGTTCCGGGAAGGGACTTTCTTAATGTTTTAGTTAACCAGTTCGCCTATTTTGTTAACGAGCACATTAATGTCGAATGGCTTGGTGATAAAGGCGTCAAATCCGAAGTGACCGAGCGACACGGCCAGTTCGGGATAGGCCGATATCAGGATAACAGGTATATGACAGGTCTCCTTATGGCTTTTGATCTGCTGGCATATTTTTCCGCCGTTAGTGCCTGATAATAAGTAGTCTGTAAGTACCAGGTCGGGGTTATATTGTTCTATCGACTTCAATATATCGTCCGTACGTTCCAGTCCGTTCACCGTGTAATCGTTGTGCACAAGTACGGTCTCCAATACTTGTAAAATATCTTCATCGTCTTCAATTATAAGGATCTTCTTTGACATTTTGTGATGTGATAATCAGAAGATGAAACCAATATCCGGCAGAAATGTTTTCATTTTCTTGCCTTACAGTTAAAATTAATGGTTATTTTCTTTAGTTAAAAGGGCCTTCAGCTTTTGAAACGAATTATAGGGGCCTACGGTTGCAGCTAAATTAACCAGCCAGGCCGGTAAAGCCCCGCCCGGATCGGCTCTAAGTGTGTATTGTATGTCAAGCATTTTGTTCGGTAAGGACTTAACCTCCCACTCTGCTAATGAAAAGGGGACCCGGACCAGATCGCGTTTTGGGGGCAATATGCCTGTTATGCTCTTGGCTTGTATATGCAGTATATTATCCACGGTATCTTTTTTAAAGGTTAACTGAATAACAAGGTCGCGGTTGCTCAGCGGCCATGGCATCGATATTTCAGAGTAGTAAATTATCGTGTCTTTATTCTTTTTGGCTATCAGCATTGTACGTTTTGTGCCATAGCTCCAATCTTTTTGATGCTGAATATTTCCCACTATATTTATCAGCCCGTCTTCGGTGCCGCGCGCCTCAAAATCTGCTTTTACTTCTTTGAATTTTTCCAGGGGCTGCAGCCTGGTATAAACCTTGATGCCGTCTGTATTTTTCACCAGCTGCCAGTTTCCCTGCGCCAGCACATATTGCGAGGCGATAAGCATTAGGACAGATAGCACCGATCGTCCGATCATTTTCAATTCTATTCGATTGTTAGGGGAAATCTCAAATAACAGGATCAGTCAGGGTTTAAAACTTGCTTCGGTTCTATTTATTGTTGTGACTAAACTAAATTTAATTATTAACTATTCAAGAAACATTTTTTAATTAATGGACGCGAGTTCCATAGTACCTGCCAGTTTATTGCGCTTGTCGTACGTTTCGGTTTTCACCGCACGCCCTATTTGCGGCGAAAACCATTCAGTGACGTGCATATTTGCAGGGATGCCGATGATGCCGATCTTCACTTTCACCGCAATATCATAGGTGATCTTGTAGCAGTCGAAATTGCCGCAGCTCAAGTTCACGCTTTCCTGTCCTTCAACTTTGCGGTTGGTGATATCGATGTTGACGTCGGCAAAATGGATGCCTCCGTTATTGACAGCAATTGTGGCCGATCCGTCATTCAAAGCCTGGCCGGCCTTCAGATCCAGGGGGTACATCAGGTATTTCCCGTCAGCCTGGACGTCCATTTTGGCGAATTGCCGGGCCGACGCAGGAGGGATGAACGACTTCATATCCACGTTGATGGCATTGCCGCTGCAGGTAATCTCGGAATCGCCGCTGCCGCCCGGCTGGCCGCGTTTGTCGGTAATTTCGCTATGAACGATCAAAGTTGAACCGTCTTTCTTTTTAGCGGCGTACGAAACCTGGTTTACATTATTTCCTTTAGGATCAAGGTTGTTATAGACTAATTTCTTACCATCGAGGGCGTTGACGAATTGCGAACAGGTTTGCGCTGTGCAAAGGCTGAGGCCGGTGAATATTGCCAGGAGCAAAAGGATAAATCTTTTCATAAGGCTGAATTATGATAAGCAATTTACAAAAATTGCCACATATTCAACAAGTTAGGAGTTATTTCGCTCGGATGTTCTTTTAAATGTTATTCAAACCGGGTAAGGCGGTGATTGTCTATTGATCTTTCACGATGATAGTGTGCATTACCTTTCCGGAAGGAGTGACCTGTACGCATTTATATCCAAGTTTTAAAAGGTCGATGCCATTAAAAAGGTGCTCTCCAGTTCCGAGGATAGCAGAGGTTATAACGATATGCATTTGATCGATCAGCGCTTCTTTTAGATATTGGCGAATGGTGCTGACTCCCCCGCACACGCGGATATCCCTGCCGTTGGCGGCTTGTTTTGCACGGTCAAGGGCTGCATGAATTCCGTCCGTTACAAAGTGAAAAGTGGTGCCTCCTTCCATTTCAATGGGTGCTCTTGCATGATTGGTCAGCACAAATACGGGGCAATGGAACGGTGGATTTTCACCCCACCATCCTCTCCATTTGTCATCAGGCCAGTCTCCTCTGACAGGACCAAACATGTTTCGGCCCATTATACAGGCGCCCGCCTTTTCTAAACCCTTTGACGCAAAGTCGTTATCTATGCCTTTTTCCCCCGGCCGGCCGGCTACCATTTGCTGAAATGTATCCGTTGGAAAAAACCATTGATGGAGGTCCATGCCATTCCTGCCTATTGGGTTATCAAGGGTCTGGGCCTGTCCGGCGCCAAATCCATCTATCGAAATTGAAAAATTGTCAACTCTTATTTTTTGCATGGTTGCTTTTTTAGGAATGATCTGTGCTACAAATTTATTTAACTAACCTTTGAAAAAGTCTATCAAAACCGGCGCTATTGCTTTTTCAGAAACATTGTGGGTTTGTCCGGCCAGCATTTTAAGCCGGCTGCCGGCGACCAGTTCAGACAGCCGTTTTGCCGATCTTTTGAGTGGCTCGGAGGTCTTGGTTCCGGCCGAGACCAGCGTAGGTAGTTTGATCGACCTGGCCTGATCTTCGGGCATTTTAAACCCGTCCATCAGTTCCATATCATAGGGAAGCGTGTGGGCGACAGCCTTCAATTTTTTAAAAATCGGGAAAAGCGTCATCATGAAGATGCCAAATTTCGGTACGCCTACGATTTTCATAAAGTATTTAACCGTATCAGCACGGCGGTCTTCCGCCACCATTTTTTGCATTCGCGGCAATATGTCTTCGGGTGCCGCGCCTTTTTCGCCGGGTACTTCAAACGGCGGTTCATACAATGCGAGCTTTGAAATATTAAGCCCGCCGGCTGCCGTCCTTAAAGCCAAAGCCGCACCCGAT
>JAFDZL010000330.1 GCA_018266935.1 Bacteroidota bacterium
GGTGGTGGCTCTCTTACTTGTAGCAAGGATCAAGCGTTCGCACGCTGAATTAAAAACAAAAGGATATACCAACCTGGTATATCCTTTTTATGCTGTTTGATTTATGAACTTTTTATTTTCTGGCGGTCCTGGTGCTGGCCACAATGAAGAAGCAAAGGCCTACGAACGTTGTCAGGATACCGATGAACAACGGCCATTCCGAAGTTTTAGCAACCGATGAGCCTCCTATGGTCATGGTTTCAGAATCGACAACATCCAGTGCCGGTTTAAAATAGGTGGTGCAAAATATGGTGATAGCCACACCAATAATGAGAAGAAATATGCTGGTAGCTTTCATTTTTGATAGTTTGACGCAAATGTATAACAAATTTTCGTCTGATGAAACGTCAAATTTTATCCATTACAAAATTTACTATCCGGTCGCACCGTGTTAGGTGAAAATCAAACAGTTGCTGTGATTTAAATTGACTGCTTAGTTCATTTCTGAGCATTTCTTTTGCCCTGGTAAGCCGTATCTTTACATTGGATTCACCGATATTCAGCACCTCCATCGTTTCGATGGTGCTCATTTCTTCTATCTCGCGCATTACAAACACCAGCCTGTATTTTTCGGGCAGGGTTAAAACGGCTTTTTCCAGTATATTCTTTAATTCCTTGTTCATAAGGCTTTTCAATGGTGTGTCGTTGTGGTGTTCCCTGATCTTTTGTTCACTATAAATATATTCCCGTCTCTGTTTTTTCTTTTTATGCAGCAAACTTTCGTTTATCAGTATTCGGGTGAGCCAGGTAGCAAAGCTTGATCTTTGGTTGAATGTGGCCAATTGCTGATAAGCATTGATGTAAGCGGTCTGCATGATGTCTTCGGCCTCCATGTCATCGTTGATGATCGACATACTGATGCGGAACATCCGCGAATTGTATTTGCGCACCAGGTTTTCATACAGATACTTTTCGCCCTTTAGTATTCGCTCTACTATGTCCTCATCAGTTATGTTTTTGGCGACCGGCTGTTTGACGGATATCATAAAAACAGATTTTATCTAATAATGTTAAAATATAGAGTATCCGCGCAGTAATAAGGTTACAAATCATTGAAAAATAAGTTTTGTAACCCTTTCTTTCCGACTTTTCTCTAATAGTAAAAAACACAAAAAGTATCATGGACGAGAAAATGAAAACATTAAGTGGAGTTCAAACCTTGTTGAAATTCACTTACGGGTTAATCCCGATTGTCGCCGGTGCAGATAAATTTACCAATTTATTAACCGACTGGTCTAAATATTTACATCCTTCGCTGGTATCGGCGTTGCCTTTCAAAGCAGGTGTATTCATGATGATCGTAGGCGTGATCGAGATCATCGCCGGTATCATTGTTTTGACTAAGACCACAATAGGTGCGTATATTGTATCGGCATGGCTGATATTAATAGCGCTGAGCTTGTTGGCAAGCGGTAATTATCTCGACGTAGCTGTAAGAGACGTAGCTATGGCTATCGGCGCTTTTTCATTGGCAAAATTAAGCACATTAACCCAACAATAGCATGGAGAAGCACATAGTAAAAGTATTGTCCACCCACATGGTCACTCACAATGTGAAACAATTTGACCTGGAAAAACCCGATGGCTATAAGTTTATACCGGGTCAGGCGACAGACGTTTCAATAAACAAGCCCGGATTGGAAGATGATCTGCATCCCTTCACTTTTACCTCTCTAAACGATTGGAAAGACCTTCAATTCACGATAAAGATCTACACCGATCATGACGGAATGACCAACAAGCTGCAGAATGTGAATGCCGGTGATGAATTGATCATCCACGATGTTTGGGGCGCAATCAATTACAAAGGACCGGGCTTGTTCATAGCTGGTGGGGCGGGGGTGACACCCTTTATCGCTATCCTTCGCCAATTACATGAAGAAGGTAAATTGAAAGATTGCAAATTGTTGTTTGCCAACAAATCCTCTAAGGATATTATCCTGCGGGAGGAGTTCGAAAATATATTAGGTCAGGGTTTTATCAATATACTGGATAGTTCGGACGATAGGAATATCATGGAGGACCATATTGATAAGCAATTGCTGGGCATATACGCAACCCGCGAGATGGAGTATTATTATGTGTGCGGCCCCGACAAATTTACCGAAGATATGGTGCGGTATTTAAAAGAACTCGGTATTGCTGAATCGCGTATTGTTACAGAACAATAATCGCGATATTAAAATAATTCCCTGGGGGAACATAAAC
>JAFDZL010000331.1 GCA_018266935.1 Bacteroidota bacterium
AAATCGTGGAGCGCGATAAAAAGACGCTGGCGATTACCGAGATACCTTTCGGCACCACGACGGGCAGCCTGATCGACAGCGTTATTTCCGCCAATGAGAAGGGCAAGATCAAGATCAAAAAGATCGAAGATAACACGGCGAAGGATGTGGAGATCATGATCCACCTGGCGCCGGGTATCTCGCCAGATGTGACCATCGACGCATTGTATGCCTTTACGGATTGCGAGGTTTCCATTTCGCCAAATACCTGCGTGATACAGGACGACAAGCCGCGCTTTATGAGCGTGAACGACATGCTGTCGGAAAGCACGGAATATACCAAAGAACTGCTGAAACAGGAACTGCAGATCAAGCTAAAAGAACTGATGGAGAAAATATTCTTCAGCAACCTGCTGAAGATATTCATCCAGGAAGGGATGTATAAGAATTCGGAGTACGAGAATTCCGGCAGTTTTGAAGTGGTTGTCGAAGTATTGAACAAGCTGTTTACACCCTTCTTCCCGCAGTTTTACCGCGAGATATTGCCGGAGGACTACAAGAAGCTGATCGACAAGCCGATGAGCAGCATCACCCGCTTCGACGTGAAAAAGGCCGATGAGCAGATGAAGGCACTGGAGGCCGAGATCAAAGAGGTAAAACATCACCTGAAACACCTGACCGAATATGCCATCGCCTGGTTCGAAAAGCTGAAAGAAAAATACGGCAAGGGCCGCGAACGCAAGACCGAACTGCGCACTTTCGACAAAGTGGAGGCTGCCCAGGTGGCGTTGGCCAATGTGAAGTTGTATATGAACCCGGAAGACGGTTTCATCGGTACCGCTTTGAAAAAAGATCAGTTCGTGTGCGACTGTTCGGACATTGACGAGATCATCGTTTTCCGCGGGGATGGTAAATGCATGATCACCAAGGTGCAGGAGAAGGTGTTCGTGGGTAAGGACATCATCCACGCCGGCGTGTTCAAAAAGAACGACGAGCGCACGGTGTATAATATGATCTACAAGGACGGGCAAAGCGGCGTAAGCTATATCAAGCGTTTTAGCGTGGTGGGCGTAACGCGCGACAAGGAATACGACCTGACCAAAGGCACAAAGGGCTCCAAAGTGCTATACTTCACCGCCAACCCGAACGGCGAGGCGGAGGTGATAAACATCAGCCTGAAACCGCACTCCAAGCTGCGAAAGCTGCAGTTCGATGAGGATTTCGCCGCTGTTGCTATCAAAGGCCGCGGGTCGATGGGTAACATCGTCACCAAATACCCGGTAAAGAAGATCGTGCTGAAAAGCAAAGGCGTGTCCACTTTAGCCGGACGCAAGATCTGGTACGACGATATTCTGAAGCGTTTGAATGCCGATAGCCGCGGCAAATATTTAGGCGAATTCGATGGCGACGACCGCGTGCTGACCGTGTTAAGCGACGGCACTTACGAACTCACCAGCTTCGACCTGAACAACCACTTCGACGATAAGATGATCCTGATCGAGAAATACGATCCGGAAAAGGTTTATACCCTGGTGCATTTTGAAGGCAAGTCGAAAAACTACATGGTGAAACGCTTTAAGTTCGAGAACACTGCGATCGGTAAACAAACCAGTGTCATCAGCGATGAAAGCGGCTCGAAGCTCGTATTGATATCAGGCGCAAAACAGCCAGTCGTGAAGGTCGATCAGCTGAAAGGTAAAACCGAAACCCCTGAGGCCGTCGAGATCAACCTGGCCGACCTGATCGATGTAAAAGGCATGAAAGCAATGGGCAACAGGCTATCGGCACATACGGTAAAAACCGTTGAACTGCTGACCGAGCACGATGATGAGGCCGATGTCCCGGATCCGGAGCCCGATTCGGTAGAAGACACGGAAATCATCACCACGCCCGAAGAAAAAACTGAAAAGGACGAAGAGCCATCGGTGGAATCGCCGGAAAATAAATCGGTGGAATCACCAAAAGAAAAACCGGTGGAATCACCCCCTAAGAAGATTGATTTCGAAATAACGAATCCCGACGATATCGATATTGACGACAAAGGGCAGTTGGGGTTGTTTTGACATTTAAACCTGTAGAGACGCAAGATTTTGCGTCTCTACGTATTATTAATCTATGAAAAAAATCATCATTCTTTGTCTAACACTCGCTACCATCAGCGCATACGCCCAAAAAGCAACCCATACCTTCGCCCTGGGTGATTCCACGTTCATGCTCGATGGCAAACCCCTGCAGATCATTTCCGGCGAAATGCATTGCTATCGCACGCCCCGCGCGTACTGGCGCGACCGTATCCGCAAGGCTAAAGCGATGGGGTTGAACACCATCGGCACCTATATTTTCTGGAACATGCACGAACCCGTAGAAGGCAAATACGACTTCACGGGCAACAGCGACATCGCCGAGTTCGTGCGCATTGCCCAAGAAGAAGGTATGTGGGTGATCATGCGGCCAAGCCCCTATGCCTGCGCCGAATGGGAGTTCGGCGGTTACCCCTGGTGGCTGCTGAAGAATAAAACGCTGAAAGTCCGCAGCAAGGATCCGAAATTCCTGAAAGCTTACCATGATTACGTGATGCAGTTGGGCAAACAACTTGATCCGCTGCTGGTAACGCATGGCGGCAACATCCTGATGGTGCAGATCGAGAATGAATATGGCTCCTACAGCAACGACAAGGAATACCTCGATATCAACCGCAAAATATTCCGCGAGGCGGGATTTGATTGTACGCTATTTACCTGCGACGGGCCTTCGCAATTACCTGCGGGTTACCTGCCCGGCTATTTGCCTGCCGTGAATGGTTTGGACAATCCGAAAGAAGTAAAGAAGCTGATCAACAAATACCATGATGGGAAGGGTCCTTACTACATCGCCGAATGGTACCCGGGCTGGTTTGATAGCTGGGGTAGTCCGCATAATACCAGCAACCTGAACGAGGATGCCGCTAAGCTGGATACTGTGTTGGCCAATGGCATTTCCATCAACCTGTATATGTTCCACGGCGGCACGACACGCGGTTTTATGAACGGCGCCAATATGAGCCGCCGCGATCCATATTCGCCGCAGACGTCGAGCTATGATTATGATGCGCCGCTCGACGAAGCCGGTAACCCTACGCCGAAATATTATAAGTTCCGCGAGATCATTCAAAAGCATTTACCGCGCGGTGAAAAGTTACAACCGGTGCCGGCTGCAAACAAAACTATAGCAATACCGAATATTAAAATGAGCCGTTGGTACCCGCTGTTCCGGAATTTGCCTCAGCCTGTCGTTTCGGATAAGCCATTGTGTTTTGAAGATCTGAACCAGGGTTATGGTTTTGTACTATACCGAACTACATTAAAGAACATTAAAAGCGGTTTGCTGAAGATCAAAGAATTACGGGATTTTGCAACGGTTTATGTTGATCAGACAAGAGTAGCTATCCTCGATAGACATTTCAAACAGGATTCTGTACAATTAAATAACGTCCCCGCTAATGCCTGGCTTGACATCCTTGTAGAAAATAATGGCCGCATTAATTACGGGCCATTTCTTACCGACAATCGTCAGGGCATAACCGAAAAAGTAACTTTAAACGGAACCGAGCTAACCGGGTGGAAAATGTATAAGTTACCTTTTAATACCGCTCCAAAGTTCACAATTGGCCCATGGAAAGTTCTTAATGATTCACCCGTTATTTCCACAGGATTTTTCAACCTCAACAAAACAGGCGACACTTATTTGGACATGAGCAAATTCGGTAAAGGCTTTGTTTTCCTTAACGGTCATAATTTGGGTAAATATTGGTATATCGGTCCGCAGCAAACGTTGTATGTGCCGAAATCATGGCTAAAGGTGGGGCAAAATGAGATCGTGATATTTGATGAGCTGAAGGGCGGACACACTATCATCAGCGCGCTGGATAAGCCGATATTAAATAAGGTGGTGAAGGAACAATAAAATTTTATGTCATTGCGAACCGCTGGAGCGGCGGTGAAATGGGGCGGTGAAGCAACCGCGTCGGCATGCATTCGAGGAGGTTGCTTCGTCGCGCGACCACTCAAGCCGGCCAGCTCCTCGCAATGACACTAGTTTTTAAACCTCGCCTAAATGCACCTCCGTATCATACTTAAAAACGACCTTCCCACCCTGCTGATGGGTATCGAAGACCTTTTTTAACTCTGCCTTGAAGGCCTTCCCTGCTTCAGTGTCCTCAGCAGGAACGTAGGACGAACTGAATGCCCGCCCGGCTAGTTGTTCAAAATCAAAGATTTGCTGATTCGGAAACTTGGTTAACACGTATTGCCCGTTTTTATAAAACCGCTCGAAATCTGCAGTATTAAGGTTTTGATGGTTGATCTTCTCATAATCACCGCCGCTCAGTGTCTTAAGCAAAGCATCGTAAGCTGTGGCAAATGCATCGGCCTCCACATCGCGGTTGTTCCAGATCAGGGCGGCTTTACCGCCGGGTTTTAATATCCGCTGAAATTCGGCTTTGGCCTCGGCCGTATTGAACCAATGAAAAGCCTGTGCGCAGACGATCAGGTCGATGCTTTTTGTAGCTAACCCTGTTTTATCAGCCGTGCCGGTCATCGAATGATAGCCAGAGAATTGGCTAAGCTGCCGGTCGGCTTCCTCGCGCATAGGGTCATTCGGTTCGACGCCATAAACTTTATAGCCTTTTTCCAGCAGTAGTTTAGTGAATATCCCCGTCCCGGCGCCTATGTCGGCAATCACGGAACCAGGTTTCAAATCACATGCTTTTTCGAGATAATCAATGATTTCGCCAGGGTACCCCGGACGGTATTTGACATAGTTCGCCACCCTGTCGGAGAAGCGTTTGGTAGAATCGGTTGACATAGAACAAAATAATCAGATGCTTTAATAATCAATATGTCATTTCTGTAAAAGTCAGATAATTCGGTAACAGAATTAGCTTTATACAACAAAGCTAAGCGTTATGCGAGATAATACGAATGATCTGACATTAGCCCGTAATTACCTGGATAAGTATCGCTTTCTGATTCGCGAATATGAATTGGTAAAGAAAAAGCAGCACCCGACTTACAGGCTGGCCAAAGACTTTTATGCAGCCCATGACACAGACAGGCGCAGTTTTCTGAAGTACTATAACCGGTTTAAACAATCGGGGAAGGAAAGTGATCTTCTGCCAGGCAAACGAGGGCCCAAGTATCGTACCCGTCGTCCGATCCGATTTATCGAGAATAAAGTACTTGAACAAAGGGAACTAGGCAACAGCAAACTGGAGATAGCAGACATCTTAAAGCAAAAATTGGGTAAATTTATCCCATCTGCCTCTGGCATATATAACATCTTAAAGCGTTATGGCAAGAACCGCTTAACGCCAAAGATGAAACAAAACAAGCGCAGGATCATTAAAGAACGCATGGGCCAGTTAGGTCATATCGATTGCCATCATTTAAGTAAAAATGTTATCAGAGGGCAAAACCAGAAGCTCTATTTATTATGCCTGCTTGATGACTATTCACGCCTGGCATGGGCCGAAGTCAACGAAGATATTACCGCTTTAACGACCATGTTCTCTGCCATGAGGGGCATCAGCGCACTGCGTAATCAGTACGGCATTGTATTCGAGGAGATCATTGCTGATAATGGCCCGGAATTCGGAACAGCACAAAGCCTGCAAAAGCATAATCATCCTTTTGAGCGGATGCTTATTGAAGTAGGAATCAAACGCCGTTATACACGCCCTTACCGACCTCAAACCAATGGTAAGGTGGAAAGATTCTGGAGAACACTTCAGGAGGATCTTATCCATGAGACAGACTTTGACTCGCTGGAGGAACTCCAGAATGAACTGGTTCAATATCTATATTACTATAACCATGAACGACCGCATCAAGGAATCGGCGGCAAAAAACCAATAGAAATGATCACCTTAAACAACAAAAACTAAACAGCTTGTTTTGTCATCGAATTACCTAACCTTTACAATTTCGACGAACGGCTGGGACTTTGAGGTGAGGAGAAATCTTCGACGCCTATGCTAGTCGGTCGCCTGCCTGGTGTTTAAGGTTTCTCCTCGCTGCGCTCGTTCGATTTCTATGATTCATGCAAGTAATTTATGATAATTATTTTCGTAAGATCGGTTTTGGTTTACACAGGCGAAAATACGCAGAATAAGTTTGTTGCGGACGGCATTGATAACGCTCATTT
>JAFDZL010000332.1 GCA_018266935.1 Bacteroidota bacterium
TGAAAATGCATAACATGTTCATTGGTGGCGGCTTCGGGAGGAGATTGTCTGTTGACTACATTATTGAGGCTGTAAACATCGCCAAACAATATGATAAGCCGGTTAAGCTGATCTGGTCGCGGGAAGATACCACGCAATTCGGCCCTTTCCGCCCGATGACTTTCTCTAAGCTGAGCGGCGGTTTTTCTGATGACGGCAAATTGGTAGCTTTCACGCACAAAGTGATCAGCCCATCTTTGTCCGAATCAAGGCGGCCTAATTTCGATAAAACCAAAGTTGATGGCAGTATGGTCGAGGGTATCGGAGAGCAGGATTATCAGATACCCAATTTGAAAACCTCTTACGTCCGGGCCGATTACCATGTCCCGATAGGGCCATGGCGTTCGGTGACAAGTTCGACGCTGGCTTTCGCGCATGAGTGTTTTATAGACGAACTGGCGCACAAGGCGGGTAAGGACCCGCTCGATTTCCGTATGAGCCTGCTGGCCCCGGATTCGGATACGGCTAAGCTGTTCCAAAAACTGCGCGACGTTTCCCATTGGGATAAACCGCTTGCGAAAGGACGCGGGCGCGGCGTAGGTCAATGGAAGTTTTTCGCCGGGCAGTGCGCCCAGGCGGTGGAAGTAACGCACAGGCCGGATGGAACGATCAAAGTTGATAAGGTTTATGCCGTGATCGACCTGGGTGTAGCTGTTAACCCCGACAATGTGGCCAATCAGACAGAGGGCGCGGTAGTAATGGCATTGACCGCAGCCACCAAACCTGCAATCACTTTTAAAGAGGGCCAGGTGATGCAGCACAATTTTTATGATAACATCATGATCCGGATCAACGAAGTGCCTGAAGTTGAGGTGCATATCCTGACCGGCGAGGGGAAGATAAAAGGCGTCGGCGAACCCGGATTACCGCCGTTCGCTCCGGCATTGGCGAATGCGATATTTGCAGCGACGGGTACGCGCATACGGACGATGCCATTTGAATTAAAAGTATAACAACAAATGTCATTCCGAATCTGCGGAAGGGGCTTGTGTTGTAGGGCAGGTGAGAAAACTTATACATCAGACAGTGCGTTTTGTGCAAGGCGTAGAAGGTTTCTCCTCACGCCGGGCTCAAAGCCAATGCTGTTCGTTCGAAATGACATGGTCTTAAATAATAAATAAATTGAGGCAATTTCAAGATATATTTGATTTGGCCTTCATACTTAAATTGAACGACGTATGATCACGTTAAACATCAATCAGAAAGATTACCAGCTGGATGCCGACCCAGATATGCCCCTGCTGTGGGCGATAAGGGATTTGGCCGGCCTGACGGGCACTAAGTTCGGCTGCGGCGTGGCCCAGTGCGGCGCCTGCGTGGTGCACCTCAACGGCGAAGCGGTGCGGTCCTGCGTTACGAAGGTGAGCCGTGCGGCAGGTGCGAAGATCGTCACCATAGAAGGGCTTTCGCAAAACAACGATCACCCGCTCCAGGTGGCCTGGAACGAGGCTAACGTGCCGCAATGCGGGTATTGTCATTCGGGCCAGATCATGTCGGCTGCGGTGCTCCTGCGCGAAAATCCCAACCCCACCGACGAGGATATCGACATGGCGATGTCGGGCAATATATGCCGCTGCGGAACTTACCTGCGCATACGCAAGGCTATCCACCTGGCTGCTGAAATGCAGCGCAAGGTGAGCAGCAGCAAATAAGATTTTCACATTCACAAAATATTGGCCCAGTTCAAACTGATCTATCAGCTATGAAACACCATTTGAAAACCAAACCACATTTTCTGCCAAAAAGAACTGTTATTGTCATCGTTGCGCTGCTGGCTACAGTCGGCCTGATGAGTTTCGGACTGACCGGCGGGCATGATGCTGCGAACAAGGTCGTTGTCGCAAAGGACAGCGTTGCCTCGGTTGCTGCTTTCCGGCAGGTTTACCGGGTGCTGCAAAGCCCCCGCTGCCTGAACTGCCACCCGGCGGGCGATATCCCGCTGCAGGGCGAGGACAGCCATTTACACACGATGTCGCCGCACCGTGGTGCTGACGGCACGGGCATTTACGCCATGAAATGTTCCAACTGTCACCAGGCAGCTAATAGCCCGGGACTGCATACGCCTCCGGGCAACCCGAAATGGCATCTGCCGCCGGCTGACATGAAGATGGTCTTCCAGGGACGCAGCGCGCACCAGCTGGCCAAACAATTGATGGACGAGAACAGGAACGGGCACAAAAGCATGGAGCAGCTGATCGCGCACGCTTCGGATACTTTGGTTAAAGGTGCGTGGCATCCCGGCGAGGGCCGTTCCGTGCCGCCAATGAGCTACGCGGCGTTCAAAAAGGCCTGGATCACCTGGCTGACGAAGGGTGCTTATGCCCCTCCGGGGAAGTAATTGGGCTTATATGCCTCACCCCGACCCTCTCCAAAGGAGAGGGAGGTAAAGGTAAGAGAGCTTTAAATATTATCATATGTTTCAAGTCCCTCTCCTTTGGAGAGGGATTTAGGGTGAGGCTAAAACTAAAACATTGAAGCTATGGGTACAGAAAACATTTCAAGAAGGAATTTCATCAGGGCATCGGCGCTTACCGGTACGGCCCTGTACCTCGGTTTCTATTTCCCGGCATCCGCAAAACAGGGACAGATAGTCGCAACGGAGACGCCGGATGACAACGGTTTCGAGCTGAATGCCTGGATCAGGATCGGCACGGATGGCAAAGTAACGCTAACCGACCACCGCGCTGAAATGGGGCAAGGCAGTTACCAATCCGTTCCGCA
>JAFDZL010000333.1 GCA_018266935.1 Bacteroidota bacterium
CCTACCCTATCGGTTAGGAATGGCGCAGCGGCGGTTGAGTTTTATAAAAAAGCCTTTAACGCTGAAGTATCGTTTTGCCTTGCTGATCCCGATGGGGGCGTGGTCGCGGAGCTTTCGATTGGGGGTGTGCGATTCATTGTGGCCGACGAATCACCAGAATATGAAAATTTCAGCCCTGAAACATTAGGCGGCAGTACAATAAGGATGGGCTTGGTGGTGCCGGACCCGGACGCGTTGGCAAAGCAGGCAGTTGCCGCGGGCGCCATCGAGATTTACCCGGTAGCTGACCAGGATTACGGTTACCGGCTTGGCAGGATAAAAGATCCGTTTGGCCACCATTGGGAAATTTGCAGGCCTTTGCATTTGGATTAAGCTTAAAGCTGAAAGACCAAAGCAGAAAGCAAGGGGCAAAGTAAAGCTTTAAGCTTTCTGCTTTTAGCTTTCCGCTCAAAGAAACTACCTTTGCGCCATGCGCTTTGATCTGATCACCGTATTGCCCAACTTGCTGGAAAGTCCCTTCGCTCATTCCATTTTGCAGCGCGCGCAAAAAAAAGGAATAGCCGAGATCGTGGTGCACAACCTGCGCGATTATGCCAACAACAAGCACAAAAGCGTGGATGATTACCCTTTTGGCGGCGGCAGCGGCATGGTGATGACGATAGAGCCATTCGCCAATTGCATCGGCAAGCTGAAAGCCGAACGTGATTACGACGAGATCATTTTCATGACCCCCGATGGCGAAACGCTGAACCAGTCCATCGCCAATCAATTATCCGTCAAACAAAACATCATCATTCTGTGCGGTCACTATAAAGGTATAGACCAGCGCATCCGTGACCTGTTCGTCACCCGCGAAATATCCATTGGTGACTATGTGCTTTCAGGTGGTGAATTACCTGCGGCGGTTTTGGTTGATGCGGTGGTGCGTTTGATACCCGGTGTACTGAGTGACGAAACTTCGGCGCTTTCCGATTCCTTCCAGGACGGTTTGCTGGATGCGCCGGTCTATACCCGCCCGGCCGACTGGAACGGGCACAAAGTGCCCGACATCCTATTGAGCGGTAACACGCCCGAGATAGAGAAATGGCGTTTTGAGCAAGCGGTTGAGCGGACACGGCAAAGAAGGCCGGATCTGCTGAAATAGGTTGAACACGATTTTCGGGATTAAGCAGAGAGACAGGATAATGAATATCTGGTCACATCTGATAAATCCTGTTCTAACAATTTTTTAAATCTATCTTTTTAAATCAAAATAAAATCCCTATTATTGCAAGCCGATTTTTACGGGTTAAAAATTGCGTTTAGAGCTTAATATCATGGATTTAGTAAAATTTGTCGAAGAGCAATCAGTAGAAAAAAAGGATGTTCCTGCGTTTAAAGCGGGTGATACTGTTAGCGTACACTATAAAATTCGCGAAGGAAACAAGGAGCGTATCCAGGTTTACCAGGGCGTTGTGATCCAGCGCAATGGTGTCGGCGCTACCGAAACTTTCACGGTACGTAAGGTGTCGAACGGCGTTGGTGTTGAGCGTATATTCCCGATCAATTCCCCGAACATCGACAAGATCGAAGTGAACAGCTACGGCAAGGTTCGCCGCGCTAAATTGTTCTACCTGCGCGAATTGACCGGTAAAGCTGCACGTATCAAATCGAAAAGAGTTTAATCTTCAGGATACTGAAAATATTAAAGCCCTGCTGGAATTCAGCGGGGCTTTTTGTTTTATTCAATTCGTCATGGCGAGGAACGAAGCCATCTCCGAACTTTGCCAGTCATGGATCGAGATTATCGTCCCGATAGCTATCGGGATGCAAGTGCAGCGATGGCTACGCTATCGCTCCGTGATTAATTTATGCCTTCTTTGCAGCCTTCGGCTCGGATAACTCCGCCAGCACCGTCCTTCCGCCCTTAACTACTTCGCCGATGCCGACTTTTACCTTTGTTCCCAACGGCAGGAAAACATCCACCCGTGAACCGAATTTGATAAAGCCGAATTGCTGGCCCTGTTCCACTTTGTCGCCTTCTTTTACATACCATACGATACGGCGCGCCAAAGCGCCTGCTATCTGGCGGAATAGTACGGTGACGTCATCTTTATTCTGTACGGCAACCGTGGTACGTTCGTTTTCTGTCGACGACTTGGGGTGCCAGGCCACCAGGTATTTTCCTTTGTGATACTTGAAGTATTTTACCACACCGCTTATCGGGTTGCGGTTCACATGCACGTTCACCGGCGACATGAACACTGATATCTGTATGCGGCGGTCCTTTAAAAATTCGGTCTCGTCAGTTTCTTCGATCACCACTACCTTGCCATCGGCCGGGCAAAGCACATTTTTGTCGTTCACAGCGATGTGGATCTTCGGGCTGCGGAAAAACTGCAGGATGATTAGGAACAGCGCGGCTGACAAAATATAAACGATCCATTTGATAACATGGGCCGATGGGTAATAAAATTGCACCACTGCGTTGGCAACAAATATCACCAATATGGTAAGCGCAATGGAAGTATATCCTTCTTTGTGGATGGTCATTTTCTTTAAAATTTAAGCAAAATTACGAAATTGTAATGAAGTAGAGGTAAGCGTAAACGATCGGTACGGAAAGCAGCAGGCCATCGAAACGGTCGAGCAGGCCGCCGTGGCCTGGCAGTATGCCGCCCGAATCCTTGATATTGAGGCTGCGTTTCAGCATTGATTCCACCAGGTCGCCCAGCGTGCCGAACACGCCGATCAGCACGGCCATCAGCATCCATTCCTGCCAGTTGATATCGGCGTAGTAACGGCTGATAACATAAGCTGCGCCGGCGCTGATGAGCACACCGCCTATAAACCCTTCCCAGGTTTTCTTGGGCGAATGACGTTCAAAGAGCTTGGTCCGCCCGAAAGCCATTCCGCTCAAATAGGCCCCGGTATCATTGGCCCAAAGCATGATCAGAAATGCCAATGGAAAATGAAAGTTGAATTGGTGAAGAACGTTCAGGTAGCCCAATGCATGAAAAAAGCAAAAAGGGACAAGCACATATATTAGGCCAAGCAGTGTATAAGCGATATTGATAAACGGCGTTTCCGACTTGTTATAAAGTTCCTGGAAGAAGATAGCCGCTATAGTAACTACCGAAATCAACAAGGTGTCGAATGCCGGCGAATCATTGTCCGAGACGCAAATCAGCGCCGCTGTCACGTAGATCACCAAACCATTGAGTAATCCAAGGAAACGACTCGGCTCTGCGCCGCTTTGTCTCACGAGCCCGTAAAACTCGAACAGGCACCATAAAGAAAGCAGCAAATAGAACACATCGAATACATAGTTGCCCAGCAAAACTGAAGCAAGCATAACGATGACGAAGAAAAAGCCGGTAATGGCGCGTGTTTTCATGAATTGATCTGGTTCAGGATCATGGCCTCGATAGCATTGCTGAAATCCTGCTGGTGAATATATACCTCGATATCGCCGAAGGTACGGTGTGATGAATCCTGTTTGTTGAGCAATACGGTATCTATCTGGTTTTCAACAAGCATTTGCTTTACTATCTCGGCCTGGTAGTAATTAGTTGATGTAAATATCCTAATCCAGTTCTTCTCCATAATGCATGGAATGCCATTTTTTTGAAATATACCAAAAAAGCAGCAGAAAAATCAAGGTAGCCACAAAACTGATCCAATAACCGGTATTAGTGTACACTTGTGACGCGTCCGGATTAAAGTTTACGATTTTGTTTTGGTACAGGTATTCCAATACCACGACAGTGCCGTTATTCACAAAATGCCCAATAATTGCCGGCCAGATGCTGCCGCTCCAGGCCACAAAATAGCCGAATAGTAAGCCAAGCAGCAGCCGGGGCAGGAAACCGTAGAATTCCAGGTGGAAAGCGCTGAAGAGGATAGCGGTTATCCAGACCGCGGCATGTATATTTTTCGTCCAGCGGACAAAAACGGTTTGCATGCTTCCCCGGAATAGTATTTCTTCCACTATCGCCGTCAGCAAGCCGATGAAAATGAGATCGAACATCATCTTCCCGAAAGTGGGCATCTGCATCAGCACTACAGAAAGCCGTTCCGCATCCTTTTCACTTTGTTTCATCCAGTCTTCAAGGCCTTTTAAAGCTTTGGGCAAAACCATTTGCTCGTTCAGATTGCCAAGAAATTCTATGAGCGGCGAAGCCATTAACATGGTGGCGGTAACGACAAGTATCAGCAGGGGCGAAAAATGATAATGATGTTTCAGGTAATCATCAGGCTCCCGAACTATGAAGTATGAAAAAATGAGCGGGGTGACCAATATTGGCAAAGTGGTACTGAAGAATTGTAATATCCACAGGGCGTTAACGGCATTCGGGCCATCCAGTTTTGATTGCGCGATCGCCATAAAGGTTTCCGAACCATATCTTGCAGCAACTACAGCAGCGCCGACAAAAGCACCCGCTATAAGCGTCGCAAACAGCAATCCGATCAATATCCAAAATTGTAATCCGGGACTTATCTGCTTACGCGGTAGTGGGTTAGGAAGGTAGTCTGTCATAATTCGGCGTAAAAATCGTAATTTTGAACCGTTAAATATAAACATGTCCGTACAAATCGGAAATATTGACCTGGGTGATTTTCCGCTGCTGCTGGCGCCGATGGAAGATGTGAGCGATCCGCCTTTCCGCTATGTATGCAAGCAGAATGGAGCGGATATGATGTACACCGAGTTCATTTCGAGCGAAGGTTTGATACGCGATGCGGCAAAAAGCCGGCAAAAACTAGACATTTTCGAGTACGAACGCCCCATCGGTATCCAGATATTCGGCAGCGACATCGAGCACATGCGCGATGCCACCGAGATCGCCTCGCAGGTAAACCCCGACCTGATCGATATCAACTACGGCTGCCCCGTGAAGAATGTGGCCTGCCGCGGCGCCGGTGCAAGCCTTTTGCAGGATATTGATACAATGGTTAAAATGACCAAAGCGGCTGTTGACGCCACGCACCTGCCCGTAACGGTAAAAACGCGCCTCGGTTGGGACGACAATACCAAAAACGTTGAAGAAGTCGCTGCCCGCTTGCAGGATGTAGGCATTAAGGCATTGACTATCCACGGGCGCACCCGCTCGCAGATGTATAAAGGTGTTGCCGACTGGACATTGATACGCGAGATCAAACACAATCCGTGCATAAAAATCCCCATTTTTGGCAATGGCGACATCGACTCTCCACAAAAAGCCGCGGCCTGGCGCATGGAGTTTGGCGTGGACGGCATGATGATCGGCCGCGCGGCCATAGGTTACCCCTGGATATTCAGGGAGATCAAACATTTTTTCCATACAGGCGAATTCCTCGAAAAACCCACAATTGCTGAACGTGTAGCCGTTTGCCGCACTCATTTACAGAAATCAATTGAATGGAAAGGCGTCAAAACAGGCATTTTTGAAATGCGCAGGCACTATTCCAATTATTTCAAAGGCGTCGATCATTTTAAAGAATACCGTATGAAATTGGTCACCGCTTCCACGCTTGAAGAGATCGAAAACATATTATTCGAGGTGGCTGAGAACTACAGCACAGAAATGGCTTGATATTTGAATGATAAATATATATTTGATTAAATCATTCACGACGAACCCCAATGATCACTACTATAACCGACGGCGTTAAAGTTTCCGTAGAGACCATCTACCAGCCTGAATATTCAAACCCGGCAAATGACCATTACATGTTTGCCTATAAAATAAGCATCGAAAATGTCGGTGCGACAACCGTACAGTTATTACGCAGGCACTGGGAAATATTTGATTCGAACGGCGCGAAAAGAGAAGTTGAAGGCGAAGGTGTGGTTGGGCAGCAGCCGGTTATCGAGCCGGGCAGCACGCACGAATATGTTTCGGGCTGCAACCTGAAAACCGATATGGGCAGCATGAAGGGTGAATACCAAATGGCCCGGCTGATCGATAACAAAGTTTTCGATGTGCAAATACCGGAATTTTATTTAATAGCACCTTACCGGATGAACTAGTAATATTTAGCAACGCCTTATTGCAACAGAAAGCCCCCCGAATTCACTCGGGGGGCTTTCGTTTTAAACAAACTTGATTATCAGTGGTGCTCACGTTGTGGCTGCGGGCGGGGTTGCGGCATCCGCTGTGGCGCGCGCTGTTGTGGCTCAACGCGCTGTGCCTGCATGCGCTGTTGCTGCTGAGCCCTTTGCTGATATTGCATCCGCTGTGCCTGCATGCGCTGTTGTTGCTGAGCTCTTTGCTGATATTGCATCCGCTGGGCCTGCATGCGTTGTTGTTGCTGCGCCCTTTGCTGATACTGCATGCGCTGTTGCTGCTGAGCTCTTTGCTGATATTGCATCCGCTGTGCCTGCATGTGTTGTTGTTGCTGACGAGCATTGGTACGTGCTTGTTCTACCCGCTGGTTGGCGCGATTACGTGATTGTTGCGCTCGCTGATTGGCCTGCATCCGGGCGGCCCCGGTGCTCCGGTTAGCATTGCCGCGCACTTGTTGTGCCTTTCTGCTCGCTTGCATCCTGGATGCTTCAGCACGCTGACTGGCATTTGTACGCGCTTGCTGAGGCCTTTGTGCAGCCGTATTCCTGGCGGTTTGCATCCTGTTGGCATTTCTTGTTGCCTGGGTATTTTGATGAGCGGCGGCGAACCGCGATACCGCTGCCGGTGATGGTCGGCCGCGATTGGCTTTGGCAAAGAAATTACGGTTGCCGCGGGCAGCCTGGGCATGCGCGGTTTGAAACCTTGTTGGCGCAACATGGTGCTCGTTCATAGCCCTCAACTCAGCCGGACGAGGCCTTGCCACAACACCTCCGCGGCCGCCATTGTAACTTACGTGATTGTTGACTATGGTATTGCGCTGAATTACCGTTCGGTCAATGTAGGTATTATGGATGAACGTACGATTCACGTTAACCACGGCTGTGTTATACCTGAACACGTTTCCGGCCCATGCCCCGCCGCAGAAACCTACGCCGAAGTAGCCGCCGCCATAGTTGATGCCGCCGTAAAAACCTACGTCAGGCCCCCAGTAACCGGAGTGATAAAGATATACGCCGTCATCATAGCCCCAATAAGGTGGCGTCCAGTATAAGCCAGGGTCGGGCGCCGGAACCCATTCGCCGGGCACCCAATAATAATCGTCAACATCCGGATCCCAGGCCCAGTAACCGGGCTGCCAGACGTAACCGTCGGCGGGGCATTCAGGCTGTACATACACAGGAATAGGCGGAGGGGCAAAACCCGCCCGGACCGATATGCCCACACTTACCTGCGCATTTGTCTTAGCAACGGAAAAAATCGTGACCGCCACCGCAAATAATATGATTTTAACTAACTTTTTCATGGTTGGTAGATATTTTTAGCTAAAACAATTGTTTGCCCAAACGGTTTTAATTCAACTATAATCCAGCACGCGGTTGTTCGTAAACAGGGATGACCGGGGGTGCGACACTGGCCTGGATGGAGATATCCACACTGACCTGCGCTTGAATTTTGGGAGCGGAAAACATAATGACCGCAGCCATAAGCAAGATTGCTTTAATGATGTTTTTCATAATGGTCAAATTGGTAGTGTTCTATACTACAAACTCAACCATGAAACTGTTTTAAATCGCGGCTATACCTTCCTAATTATCAATATGATATGTTCGCTTGAGGTCGGCCATCAACGTTTTATTCCGTTTTAGAAGGGTGTCTATTGCACCTACTTTCCTTTCCATAAATCGCGAGCGGGCAAGCTCTACGTATTGATTGAAAACCGTTTTATCATAAGTCAGCAAGGGAGGATTACTTGTTAAAAACGCATTGATCTTTTTCCAGTCGCGGTTTTGCGGGTCGTGTGCGTGTGATAACTCGTTGGCCTGCGCGTTATATTGAAATTCAAAAATTTGTGCCCTGAGTTTTCTTACTTCTCCGTAAAGGATACGGTCATTTTCTTCCCTTGTCTGCATCTGCCGGCAAAGCTGATCGTATCCAGCTACCTCACGGGCTATCGATTTATCGAAATAACGTATGCTACCGGAACTTTTCATCTGTTGAAAAGTCGCATCATTCGGCGTAAAATATGCAAAAGCGCCACCAAACAGCCCGTACCAGTACATTTTTCCGGAAGGAATGCTTTTGATATCCGCAGAAGTCAATAACTGCATCAGCGTATCGAGATGTTTGGCCGAAATATCATAATATGTACGATAATCTTTCATAAATGCAGTATCGGCTGCAAGGTCAGCCACCATGGTTTCAGCATATTCTTTGGCCCGTTTGTGTTCGCTAATTCTTTCGCGTACGTTCTCAGCGATAAAGCCGAGCATTACGGCAATAAAGATCATCAGGCCCTCAAGCAGGTATTCTTTAAAGCCTTTCTTTTCGACTTCGGGATGATGGTGGACTTCCATAATTGTGGTTCGGCTTGAATTTCGATCTTAAAGATATGAAAACAAACAAAAAACCCCGCCTTTTGGGCAGGGTATAATATTGAAGCGAGGACGATCTTGTGATCAACTCCTCCTGTTGAACAAAAACGAAGCGTAATACAAAAGTGTCGCCAGCGAGCCCAGCGCAGCCACTACATAAGTCATGGCGGCCCACCATAAAGCATCTTTGGCATAGTCATGTTCCTGGCGCGTCTGCATCACTTCATAATTATTATTCAGCCAGGCCAGCGCCCTGCGGCTGGCGTCGAACTCGACGGGCAGCGTGATAAAGCTAAATAAGGTCACTAAAGCCAGTGCGGCTACGCCTATGGCCAGCACAAACGGGCTGTGCATAAAAAACAGCAGCATCACACCAATGAACAAGGTCCATTGAGTCAGCGTCGAAGCGACATTGATGACGGGCACCAGCGAAGTGCGCAGGCTTAGCCAGGCATAGGCTTTAGCATGCTGTACGGCGTGACCACATTCGTGGGCTGCAACAGCAACAGCCGCAACGCTCCTGCTATAAAATACATCCGGACTAAGGTTAACCGTTCTGTCCGCAGGGTTGTAGTGGTCGGTCAATTGGCCGTCAACCGAGATTACCTGCACATCATAAATGCCGTTGTCACGGAGCATTTTCTCAGCCACTTCCTGGCCCGACATGCCGGACAGCAAACCTATTTCAGCATACTGATTGAACTTACTTTTGAACCGCCATTGTACGATGAAGCTCACCACAGCCACGATGATCATCAGTAGCCAGGCCGAACCCATCGGTATATATCCTGTAATTAATGATAAATGTTCCATTGTTAAAGTATTTGCTCAAGCTATTTCAAAAAGTATTCCATCCTAATTTTTATTTTTGGGTTTGGAACACACTTTTTCATACTGGGAACGCACTGCTTTTATCGACGCCGCCGATGTGATCATTATCGGCAGCGGGATTGTGGGGTTGAGCGCCGCACTTAACTTAAAAAAGCATCAACCCGGGCTTAAAGTCACTGTTTTGGAACGAGGCTTCCTGCCCAGCGGGGCTAGCACCAAAAACGCCGGATTCGCCTGTTTTGGC
>JAFDZL010000334.1 GCA_018266935.1 Bacteroidota bacterium
ACAGCCAAGTACCAGCATGAAATAGGGCACGATGTTATTCAGCTTGCGGCGCACATTCAGGGTGACAAACCCCGAACTGACAGCAGCGATGAACATAAGCGGCAGCGTGCCCAGTCCAAACCAGAACATGTAGTAAGCAGCCTGGATCGGAGTCTGTGTGTTGATGGCTCCTGCTAACGCCAGGTAAACGAAGCCGCAGGGTAACAAACCATTCAGCATACCAATAAAAATATGCCCCCACTTATTGTTTATCGCGTGGACAACCGCTTTGTTCACCGCGGCAAACAATCTGGCGCCGGTTTTGCTTTTGCCGAACGAAATCTTGAAAATTCGCGATAATGCTGCCGCCAGTATCAGAACGCCGCCGGCAATACTAACCCCTTGCTGCAATCCGGCCAGCCACAACTGTCTGCCGATAAAGCCTATAAGCAGACCGAGCAAACAATAGCTGATAATGCGCCCCAACTGGTAAATAAACTTATCGAATAATAGCCAAAGCTTTTTTCCGGGCAGCGACGGTATGGCGAATGCAAGCGGCCCGCACATGCCAACACAGTGTATGCTGCCGAAGAGGCCTATATAAAACGCTACCTGGAAAATGCTCATTGCAGATCGATCTTTTGCTGGTACATATATTTTTTCCCCTGGTTGGTCCAATTGAAAGTCAGGTCCCAGCGACCTTTTTTGAACCGGGCTATATTGATGCTCACGTCGCTGCCTGCTGCCGCTTCAAAGGTTATCACCCTGTCAAGGCTGGGATCGGCAAGGCGTTCAAAATGTACGCTGCCGCTTGCAGGCTGAGCGAAATTAACGTGCATATCATTCTGTCCGAGCCTGATCTTCGGCTGAACCTTGTCCAACACAACCGCCCGCTGCTGGTTGTAAACCGAATCGTAGGCTAAACCTTTCTCATAATACTGTTGGTCATAATCGTCCGGCGACTGGCGGAACATGTAAACACCCATGGAGGTTATAAATAACATGAAAGCGCCCATACCCAGTAGCAGGCCCTTGCCCCAGTTTAAGTTAGTCTTCATCGTATGGTCCTACAAATGTGGTTTTTATCGTGTTAAGCACTTTGTCATGCTCTACAACATTTAGCTCAATATCTGTTTTGGCGGCGTGTATCTTGCTTTGCGGCAGCATCAGGAAGAACACAATCCTGGTCGAACTTTCCTTACCAAGTATGCCCGGCGCTTGTATATATTTGATCTTCACATCCGGATCGTCAGCTACCAGTTTTATCTGTTGCAGCTTATCGGTCTTATTGATTATATCCGCATTATAAATATTGCTGATGTAGTGGTTAGGCTGCTCCTGATAGAGCATACCCGCGGCGCGCAGCACGGTTACATCGACATCTTTACGCTGGTGAATAAAGTAAATCAACACCCCAAACAGCACGGCTATAACAGCGCTATAAGCCTTCATCCTGCTGGTGAAGGACGGTTTCTTATCCTCCCTGATCATCTCCTCAGAGTAAAAACCGATCAGGTTCAGATCCCGGTGTATCTTTTCCATCACCTGGTTACAAGCATCGATGCACATGGTGCAGTTCACACATTCCAGCTGCGCTCCGTCGCGTATATCTATGCCTGTCGGGCATACATCCACGCATAGGCCGCAATCCACGCAATCTCCCTTGGCTGTCGGATCCTTCCGGTCAATGTGCCCGCGCGGTTCGCCTTTTTTATAATTATAGGCTACCATCAGCGTATGCTTGTCGGTAAGCACTCCCTGCAGGCGACCATACGGGCAAATCACGGTACACACTAATTCGCGTACCCGGCTATAGACGAGGTAAAATGCCAGCGTGAAAACCCATATGCTAACGAAACCCACCACGTGCAGGCTCACCGGCTCTGTCATGATCCTGATTAGGTTGTCGCTGCCAATGATATAGGCGAGGAACGTATTGGCGATCAGGAATGAAAGGATAACAAATATCAGGTGCTTGGACGTTTTTTTTACGATCTTTTCGCGCGTCATCGGCCCTTCATCCAGTTTGCGCCGCCTTTTTGCATCGCCTTCGATCCAGATCTCGATCTTGCGGAAAACCATTTCCATAAAAATGGTTTGAGGGCAAACCCATCCGCAGAACACACGTCCGAAAGCCATGGTAAAGAATACGATGCATACCAAAAACGTAAGCATGGCCAGCACGAATAGAAAGAAGTCCTGCGGCCAGAAGGTCTGGCCGAACAGGACAAAACGCCGCTCCATTACATTGAGCAGCAGTAAAGGCTGGCCGCTGACCCTCACAAACGGCCCTGCGAAGAACAGAATGAGGTACACATAACTCAGCCAGTTCCGGTAATGGTAAAGCTTGCCTTTACGGATAACCGGATACATCCACTTGCGTTTGCCGTGGCTGGTTTGAGGCTGTTCTGTGATATCTGTCATTACTCGCGCCCTTATCTTCTATTTAAATAGCAGGTTATTTTTGTAGCATAGCGGTCTTTGCCGTGCCTGCTTCATCAGTCATTTTGGTACCCTGCGGCTCTTTAGGATTTGCAGGATTGGTGCCATGAATCGACTTTATATAGTTAGCTACGTCCGCTATCTGTTTTGGTGTAAGCTGGCTTTCCCACGTAGGCATGCCTTTGGCCGGTACGCCATATTCGATAGTTTTGAAAATATCATTGATCTTATTTCCATGCAGCCAGTAGTCATCGGTCAGGTTGGGTCCTACCACGCCCTGTCCATGGTCGCCATGGCACGGGGCACAACGCTGGGTGAAAACGGACTTTCCGTCTGCAAGTACAGCCGGATCTGTACTAAGCTTTACCGTGTTCTCATCCACTTTCTCTCCTGCTTTCGCCAAATACTGTGCTTTTGCTTTCGCTGCGTCTGCCATTTCAATTTTATATTCTTCATACTGCAGCGGCGCGGTTTTGAATACGTGGTAAATCAGCAGATAGCCTATACCGAAAGCTATAGTAACATAAAATAATGCCATAAACCAGGCCGGAGTTGGATTGTCCAACTCTTTGATGCCGTCATAATCATCTTCGAGTAAAATCGAACCCTCTTCCGATAATGGTTTCAGAGACAATAACTTTTGCCAGCGAATGGCCCTCGCGGCTTTGCGTTCAGCTTTTGCTGCTGCCTTTTCAGCTTTAACAGTCGTAGCTCCTTCCGGACCGAGCAACAGTCTCGCAACCACTTTAAACGCCTTTAGCACGATCAGCATAGCGATGATCAGCACAATAAGCGTCAGTATAATCGCACCGTAGCCTATATAGTTCTTAGCATCGCCTGAAAGAAGTTGACCCTCGTCGGCGGCAAAGACGGGCTGAACGCCCAGCACTATCATTGACAGGAAAATGTAACGTAATGATCTCATTGCTTTAAAAGTTTAATGTTATCGTCTTCAGTGCAATCGTTCAGCGGTATATCGCTCATATAGTCCACATGCTGTTTGCGTAAGCGCAGCAGCAGCAATGACACTACGATGAAAAATACCAGGAATATGAATAGCGAGAACATGAGGTAAACCTGGTTACCATCGATATGCTCTGTGAATTGCTTGAACATGGTCTTAGTTGTTAGCGGTTTTGTTTGCTTTAATATCCGTACCAAGGCGTTGGAGGTAGGCTATAACAGCAATGATCTCTTTATTGCTTTTCGTCCTGATATGATCCTTCGCCAGGTTATCGGCTATGCCCTGCGCTTGTTTTTCAAGGTCGCGGTTGGCGATCTTATCATAGCCCGCAGGATATGGCACGCCGAGTTTCTGCATCGCACGTATCTTGGCTGCGGTGGTTGACGTATCCAGTTTCTGATGGAGCAGCCAGCTATACTCAGGCATAATGCTTCCCGGCGACATCAGGCGCGGATCCATCAGGTGGTTGTAATGCCACGAGTCGCCATATTTGCCTCCTTCGCGCTGCAAATCAGGCCCGGTTCGTTTTGAACCCCACAGGAACGGGTGATCGTAAACAAACTCGCCGGCCTTGCTGTACTCACCATAACGTTCCGTTTCTGACCTGAAGGGCCTGATCGTTTGCGAATGGCAATTGGAACAGCCCTCGCGGATATACAAATCGCGTCCCTGCAGTTCAAGCGGCGTGTATGGTTTCACGCTGGCTATCGTAGGGATATTCGACGAGATGGTCAACGTCGGCATCAGCTCTACAAATGTTCCAATGAGGATAACAATAAGCGATACCACCAAAAATAATATCGGCTTGCGTTCCAGGCGTTTGTGCCAGCGTTCGGTAGTTGCATGGGGGTTCAGCCTTTCCAGCGGCATAGCTTCGGCTGCTTCGTCCGGAACCAACTTGCCCTGTACCGCTGTCTTGTAAAGATTATAAGCCATTACCAATACACCGCTCAGGTACATTGCGCCGCCGATCGACCGCATCACATGCATGGGCAGGATGCGCATGGTGGTCTCCAGGAAGTTGGGGTATTTAAGCATTCCTTCCGGCGTAAATTCTTTCCACATCAAGCCCTGCGTAAAGCCTGACCAGTACATCGGTATCGCGTAGAACAGGATACCCAGCACACCGATCCAGAAATGGAACGAGGCCAGTTTCTTAGAATAAAGTTCTGTTTTATAAATACGGGGTATTAACCAATACAGAATAGCGAAGGTGAGGAAACCGTTCCAGCCCAGCGCGCCAACGTGTACGTGGGCTATGATCCAATCGGTGAAGTGACCGATAGCGTTCACCTGTTTCAGCGAAAGCATCGGGCCTTCGAAGGTTGCCATACCGTAGGCGGTCAAACCAACGACCATAAATTTGAGCGTCACGTCGTCGCGAACCTTATCCCAGGCGCCGCGCAGTGTCAACAAGCCGTTAATCATACCACCCCAGCTTGGCGCGATAAGCATTATCGAAAAAACGACTCCCAACGATTGTGCCCAGCCCGGTAGCGTGGTATAGAGCAGGTGGTGCGGACCGGCCCATATATAAATGAAGATTAGCGCCCAGAAGTGCAGAATACTCAATTTATAGGAGTAGATGGGCCGGTTAGCCATTTTCGGCAGGAAGTAATACATCATGCCCAGGTATGGTGTTGTGAGGAAAAATGCAACTGCGTTGTGCCCGTACCACCACTGCACCAGGGCGTCCTGCACGCCTGCGAATACCATGTAACTTTTGGTAAATGTTACAGGTATCTCGATCGAGTTGACGATGTGCAGCACCGCAATAGTGACAAACGTGGCTATATAAAACCATACCGCCACGTAAATATGCCGTTCGCGGCGTTTGATGATGGTACCGAACATATTGATACCGAATACCACCCAAACAATGGTGATCAGGATATCGATCGGCCATTCAAGCTCGGCGTACTCATGCGACGTGGTCATACCCAGGGGCAGGGTGATCACAGCCGAGACGATGATCAGCTGCCATCCCCAAAAATGAATCTTGCTAAGTGCATCGCTGAACATGCGCGCTTTCATGAGCCGCTGGAGCGAATAATAGATACCCATGAAAATGGCATTGCCTACGAAAGCGAAGATAACTGCGTTGGTGTGCAGCGGCCTGACACGCCCAAAGCTGGTGTATTGGCTGCCCATGTTCATCGCCGGCTGATATAACTGGATGGCAATGATGAGCCCTACCAGCATGCCGATGATTCCCCAGATGACTGTCGCAATACCAAAATTCCGAACGATCTTGTTGTCGTAATAAAACTTTTCCGGTTGCATATAATGATGATTATTGTTGGTTTTCAATTAAGCGATAAAATTACCTCCGGCCATCCGGCAACGGGGTGATGCAGGTTGCCTGAATTTGTGACCTTAGTCATTTTTTTTCTTCTTCCTGTGGTTCGTCATCCAGGAGAATGCGCACGGAGGGCGTGTACAAATCGTCGTGCTGCCCGTTTCTCTGGGCCCAGAAAAAGGCTCCGAGGAATACCAGCGCCAGCAATACGCTGCAGCCGATCAGGAAATAAATGATGCTCATAATAATCTTCTCTTTTTAGCCGCCAGGCGTGTGGCGATGCTGGTGAATGAAATAATAGTTACCGTGCTTAGCGGCATCAAAACTGCGGCGATGAGCGGCGATAAACGCCCGCTTACCGCATAGCTGAGACCGATGATATTGTATGTAAGTGAGATGCCGAATGATGTGTAGATCACTTTCAGGGTATCTTTCGAGAACCGGAAAAAATCCGGCAGCTTGCTGAGCGACCGGCCATCGAGAATGGCGTCGCTGCCCGGTGAAAAGTTGTTGACGTTGTCAGTGATCGCGATACCCATATCGCTTTGTTTGAGGGCGCCGGCATCGTTCAGCCCGTCGCCGATCATCATTACTTTCTTACCAAGACCCTGTAATCGCTTGATAAAGTCGAGTTTATCCTGCGGCGATTGCTCAAAAAACATCAATTCAGGCCTGAACATCCCGGACAAAGCATGGCGTTCGTGCCCATGGTCGCCCGAAAGCAGGAGCAGGTGATAAGATGATGCCAGTCGCCCGATGCTTTCCATACCTTCGCGGTAGTGCTGCCGGATGCTGAAATAACCGATATAATCGTTATCGATACGCATGTGAACCTCGGTCGACTCCGGGCTTGAGTTGGCGAAGGCCTTCCCTTTGATAAATCTTTCGCTGCCGATATTCACGATGTAGCCGTCGATGTTGGCAGTTATGCCCCGGCCTGGCACTTCATAGTAAGAATTGGTACTTAGCTTATGTTCACCGTTCAAATACTGGCATATCAGCCTGCTCAAAGGGTGCCCCGAGTTGGTGCAGGCGGAGTAGATCAGTTGCCGGTCGTAATCAGAAAGTTCCGCATGTAACTCGACCAGGTTATCGCCTGCAACGGTGATGGTGCCCGTTTTATCCAGCACGATAGTATCGATATGGGCCAGTTGTTCCACGACAGCCGTATTTTTCAGATAGAACAGGTTTTTGTCGAGAATGCTTAGCGCCGCAGACATGGTAAACGGCGTGCTGAGCGCCAGCGCGCACGGGCAGGCGATGATAAGCACCGCGGTAAACGCAGATAACGCCCGATGAAAATCCGTTGGAAGCCAGAACATCAGCGAACCGAGGGCGACAGCCAGCAATACAACAGTAAAGTATTTGCTCACCTTCTCGCTGAACGTTTTCATGCGGTTATCCTGGGTGCGCATAAAGGCTTCGTTATTCCAAAGCCTGGTCAGATAGCTTTGCGAAACAGGCTTTACCACTTCCAGTTCTATCGCCTCGCCGGTTTGCCTGCCTCCCGCATAAATTACTTCGCCTAAAACCTTGCTTACCGGAACAGACTCGCCCGTAACAAAGCTAAAATCGATCTTTCCTTCACCCTGCAGCAATATGGCGTCGGCCGGTATGATCTCGTTATTCCTGATTATGATCCTGTGACCAACTTCCAGTTCAGCCAGGGGCACAGACCGTTCCCGCCCTTCCTCAACTACCTGCACGGCTACCGGGAAAAATGAACGGTAATCGCGCTCAAATGAAAGATGGTAATAAGTCTTACGCTGAACGAATTTACCCATCAGCAGGAAGAACACCAGGCCGCAGCAGGTATCCGCAAAACCGGCGCCCGTTCGGGTGAAAACTTCGGAGGCGGTACGGATAAACAACACAGCGATGCCTAAGGCCAGCGGAAAATCAATGTTGAGCACCCCATTTCTGAGGTTAATCCATGCCGAGCGGAAATAATCTGTGGCGCAGTAGAACACAACCGGACCACAGAATGCGAGGTTGATCAAACCGAAGAACACTCTGAATGAACGTTCGTAATATGAAATGCCCAAATATTCAGGAAAACTAAGCAGCATCACGTTGCCAAAGCAAAATCCCGCAACGGCAATTTTTTTCACCAGGCTGTCTTTCGATCCCTTAGTCTGTTTTTTGATTACGTCCTGCAGGCTGATGAGCGGCTCGTAACCGATACGGTCGAGCAGAATCACCAATTCATGCAGACTAAGCCGCTGGTTATCGAACCGGATAGTGGCCTGCTTTCGCAAGAAATCGACACGGCTGTAATAGACTGCTTGATTCAGTTTATTCAGATGCTCAAGCAGCCAGATACAGGAGCTGCAATGGATGGCGGGGATGTAAAATGTAACAATAGTAAACTTATCGTCGGCATATTCGATCAGGTCTTTGGCAATAGCAGGTTCCTTTAAATAATCAAAGCGGGCGCTTTCCCTGTCCCTGGTAGCGCCCGGGTGGTCATTATACGCATAATAATTACACAACCCGCTCTGTGACAGTATAGTATAGACCTCCCGGCAGCCATTGCAGCAAAAGACTTTTTCGTCCAATTCAATACGCTCGTCTGCACAGTCGTTGCCGCAATGGTAACAATGGGTCAATTCCTTCGCCCCGGTCTGTTTCATTTTCAGTGATTTGTCTGCCAAAAATGAAGCTTAGATTTCAGCTAAAGAATGATAAGACGTCCCTCAAAAAGTGACCTTTATCATTTTCCGGGAATAACCAGCAATGGTATCGATAATGCCTTCGCCAGCTTTTGGGTATGGCTTCCGTTCAGTATGCTATCAAGGAACGAATGCCTGCGGTGCACCATAGCCATCATATCCACCTCCCCATGCTCGCTTAGCCATTGCAAGCCTTTTTCAGGGCTTTCGCTTTCAACCATGCGGTAATAAATTCGGCTGTAATTGGCTTTATTCGATAATTCGACCAAATAATTCTGGATGTTTTCTTTAAAACCCCAGGCCCGGTCAACGCGTTCATGAATATGGGTTAGCAGCAACTCGGCGTCGAGCATTTTTAGCATGGGCACCAATCCGTAGATAGCGTCCAGGTCTTTTTCCGGCTGCTTAAAATCAGTTGCGAACGCGATCTTTTTAACAGGCGCTACCGGGGCTTTTGCCGGCACGAGCAATAGCGGGCATATCGCATCGTCGATCATACGGCGGCTATGGTTGCCCAGCATAAAGCCGCTGAGTCCCGCGTTGCCATGCATACCCATAACCACCAGGTGGACATCGTGCTCGTTGACGGCCTTATTGATTACGATCGGCACTTGTCCGTCGTCGGTAACGCAGGTAACC
>JAFDZL010000335.1 GCA_018266935.1 Bacteroidota bacterium
ATTTTGAGAATTTCGTTCCGATAAGTCATGCAACGATCATGGAAAGCTTCACCAAAATGAAGCCGCTGATGGACGAAAAGCTGATCTGGTTTGCTTATGTGAACGGCGAGCCCGCATCATTTGTCGTGATCCTGCCCGATGCCAACCAAATGATCAAAGGCATCAACGGCAAGCTGGACCTTATCGGTAAACTCAAGTTTGTGTACAATCGTTGGAAAGGGGTGAAGCGGATGCGGGCGATTGTAATGGGCACCAAGCAGAAATACCAGAATCACGGCATTGAATCGGCATTGTTCATTAAACTCAAAGAATATATCCTGCCATTGAAACAGTATGACGAGCTGGAACTATCGTGGGTTGGCGACTTCAACGACAAAATGATCGCATTGCACCATGCCATGGGCGGCGTGTTCGGTAAAAAACACGTAACCATGCGATATATTTTTAATTGAAACGAATGATAAATAACCCGTCAGGCGGTAACTTTTGCCTGCCGCAGTTCTTCGAACAATTCGATCACTTTCTTCTGCAGATCGATCACTTCCGATTCGCGGTCGAGTAATTTCTTATTCACTGTTTCCAGTTCATTAACAAATTTCTGGTCCTGTTCCGAGTCGTTAAACGTAAGCAATTGAACCACAGTCATATCAAACAAAACTGCGATCTGTTCGAGGCGTGATAAGTTAATGTCAGTGATCCCCGTTTCAATTTTGGAGAACGCCGGAATAGAGATGTCAAGCTTCTTAGCTACATCTTCCTGGCTCCATCCTTTTTGATGTCGGAGTAACCTGATTTTTTTTCCTAGTGCTTTCATGTGTGTTTAGTGTTGGACAAGGTTTCTCTGTAGTTAATAAAGTTACGAAAAATATCAATGCAACAAATATTATTTATAAATTCTATAATATTTTTACAGAAAGCGCTTTTAAATCAATTCCGCCGAAATTTCCCGAGCTCATTACAAGCAAATTTTTTCCTTTCATGGCAATATTTTCCAAGTAATTCTTCAACTCCCCGGGTTCGTTAAAAAATAACAGATCGTCGCGCTGAAAAGCGTCTTTCACCGTTTCTGAGCCGTACGGGGTCATTTTCTTTTGTTCGAACGTTTTTTTATCGATAAAAACTATGGCTGTGTCAGCTTCGTCCATTGCACCGGAATACTGCGAAATAAAATTTTTATCCAGGCTGCTGAAGGTATGCAGCTCGATGGCTGCGATCAATTTTCTGTCCGGAAATTGAACCTTAACAGCATGAATTGTAGCTCTCAGCTTGGAAGGAGCGTGCGCAAAATCTTTAAAAAAGCTCGAACTTTCATCTTTTCCGACCAATTCCAACCGTCTTGCGGCGCCTTTGAACGAACTCAAATAAGTATAAAATTCTTGTGTACTGACACCCAGGTTTTCGCAAACCAGGCGTGCGGCTTCCGAGTTCAGCAGGTTATGTTCGCCGAATACCTGCAAGGGGTATTCCCTGCCCTCAGCGATAATATTTGTAATACCATATTTAATATTATGAGCCGGCAATCCATAAGGAATTTTCTCTACTGCCGACTTATTTTTCCCGACCAATTCATTCAAAACCTCGTCCGTATCGCTGTATATAAGCTTCCCGCCGGCTTGTATAGTTTGAATAAAAATCTCGAATTGTTCGGTATAATTTTCAAACGTCGGGAATACATTGATATGATCCCAGGCAATGCCGCTGATCACACCGATATTCGCTTTGTAAAGATGGAACTTCGGACGTCTGTCAATTGCGGATGAAAGGTATTCATCCCCCTCGATCACGATCACCGGCGCATCACTGGTTAGCTTTACCATCGTATCGAAGCCCTCGATCTGCGCGCCCACCAGGTAATCGAAATCCTTTCCGGCGCTTTTCAGCGTATGGAGGATCATGGACGTGATGGTCGTTTTGCCATGACTACCGCCGATCACCACACGCAGTTTGCCCTTCGAATGTTCGTAGATATATTCGGGATAGGAATATATCTTAAGGCCAAGCTCTTGTGCTTTAAGCAATTCGGGATTGTCGGCGCGGGCGTGCATCCCCAGGATGACCGCGTCAATGTCTTTGGTGATCTTTTCAGGGTACCAGCCTTCTTTTTCAGGCAACAAGCCATATTGTTTAAGCCGCGATACAGACGGCTCGAAAAGTACGTCGTCTGAACCGGTGACCAAATAACCTTCTTTGTGCAGCGCAATAGCCATGTTGTGCATCACGCTGCCTCCAATCGCTGTAAAATGTACCCTCATATATCTGCCGGACAAAGAAACACAAATTCCGCCGTTATTTTAGCAACAGCGCAGGCATCGCCAAATTGCCGCCAAACCAACGGAAGCACCATCGTGCACCAGCAACCGGAAGAAACTGTATTTATGCTACTTAATGAATTTCGCGGCTACCCACTCTTTTGTCCTTTCGTGACCTGCGTATTTCATGCCATATTTAGCGGCCTCGTTTTTGATGATGTCCAAATCAGGTTCTTCATAAAACCCGCTCAGGTACATTTCGCCGCCGGGTTTCAGCACCCATACATACCTGTCCATCTGGTCAAGCAGGATATTGCGGTTGATATTGGCCAGCACGGCATCAAATTGTTCGATTGGAATAGCCTCTTTTTGCCCACAGAACACACGGATGCGTGAGCAATTATTAAGCAGGGCGTTTTCGTGGGTGCTGTCGTAACAGGCCAGGTCGTAATCCACCGCGGCGATATCTGCGGCGCCCAATTTTTCCGCCAGTATGGCCAGGATTCCCGTACCACAGCCCATATCCAAAACCTTTTTGCCCGAAAGATCAGTGTCCAGCATCATGTCCATCATCATGGCGGTGGTCTCGTGGTGACCCGTACCAAAGGCCATCTTGGGATCGATGACGATCTCGATCGGAAACTCTGGTCTTGGCTCATGGAAGGTCGCCCTGACGAAAACCTTATCGCCTATAATTATCGGCTCGAAATTGCTTTCCCACACTTCATTCCAGTTTTGCTTTTCGATCAGGTTCACTTCATAACTGAAATTAAACTGCAGCGCGAAAGCAGGGAGCCGGTCGTTAAGCCGTTGCTCGTCAAAAAAATCTTCCGGGATATAGGCCTTAAAACCTTCTTCGGTTTCCTCGAAGGTGTCGTAGCCAATTTGAGCAAGCTCATCGATCAGCAGGTCCTTCTGATAATCTTCGGCGTTTTGGATCGTAAAAACAATTTCGCAGTAATTCATGTGGTTGGTTCGGCTTTTGGCGTTTTATAAAGCAAATTATCAATGATGTAGAGCAATAGGATATTAACTATCCAATAAACTATCTGAACGCCCGTCATGAACAGGCACAGTTTTAATAAATGCTTGCGCGAAATCATATCCCACATGGCATAGGCGATGAGCGCTGCAAGAACAAAACAAATGAAGCATACGATAAGCGCCGCGACCCATTTAGCCGAAGCCCCTTTTTTACTCACGCTATCCCAAACCGGCACTGCGATCAGCAACTGCGTCAGCAAACCTACCACGCTTAATAAAGGCACGCAATAACGATAATAGGACATAAAACTTTGCAGGTTGCCGCTGCCCATTTCATCGGGTTTAAGCTCAAAGTAATAAGGACTATATCGTACTGCTATAAAGTAGAGCGAAAATCCGATAAATGGTGGTATAACGACTTTCAGCAGCTTTTTCATGCGCAGATATGAGATGTGAGATTTGAGATATGAGACTCAAATGGGGTGTAGTTCGTGGCTTTGCCGATCGACAAAATCTCAAATCTCATATCTCAAATCTCACATCTTAATTGAATACTTTAACAATATCCACAAAATCGCGCGATTTCAGCGATGCGCCGCCGATAAGGCCGCCGTCGATATCGGGCTGAGCGAATAACTCAGGCGCATTTTTGGGGTTACAGCTGCCGCCGTAAAGGATCGTCATATTATCCGCAACTGCCTGGCCATATTTGGCTGCGACTTCCCCGCGAATAAATGCATGAATCTCCTGTGCCTGTGCTGAAGAAGCCGTCACGCCGGTGCCTATGGCCCACACGGGCTCATACGCAATGACTATTTGCGCGAATTGTGCCGCATCAAGATGATACAAGCCTTCTTCCAGCTGTGATTTGATAACACCGAAATGGCTGTTGGCTTCACGCTCCTGCAAGGTTTCACCAATGCAGAATATGGGTTTCAAAGAATTCTTCAGCGCCGTATCTGTTTTCTTAGCCAGCAGTTCGTTACTCTCGCCGAAATACTGGCGGCGTTCCGAGTGGCCCAGGATCACGTATTCAGCGCCGGTAGAATGGATCATTTTGGCTGAAATTTCGCCCGTGTACGCGCCCGATTCGGCCTGGTGGGCATTCTGTGCACCGATAGAAACCTTATTATTCGATTTGGCCAACTGCGCCAGGCTATGCAGGTGAATGAAGGGACTGCAAACCACCACGTGCTGCTTGCCGGTCACCTCGTCGTGCACCATGTTTACTACTTCCGAAAAAAGCGACAGGCCTTCTTCATAATCCATGTTCATTTTCCAGTTACCGGCAACAATTTTTTTTCTCATGTTAGTTTGGTTGTAATAGTTGTAAATGTTGTAGTGGTTGTAATGGTTAAAAGTTTCTAAAACGTTCCGTTTGTTCGAAGACGGCCTTTAGGATATCCTGCTCCGCCTGATCAAATTTTCGGTGATCGCGGCGTGCGAAAACTTTTTCTGTGGTCTCATACATCTTCTTCAGGGTATAAATCTCATAGCCCTGCGGGCCGCCCCACGAAAAATCGGGAATAAAATTCCGCGGGAAACCGGCGCCAAAAATATTGGCCCCTACCCCTGCTACCGTCCCGGTATTGAACATGGTATTGATGGCACATTTGGCGTGGTCAGCCATGATGAGACCACAAAACTGCAGGCCCGTCTTGCGGAAGCGTTCGGTGTTATAATCCCAAAGCTTCACTTCGGCATAGTTATTTTTCAGGTTTGAATTGTTGGTGTCCGCACCGATATTACACCATTCGCCCACCACAGCGTTACCAAGGTAACCTTCGTGCCCTTTGTTTGAATAGCCCCATATCACCGCGTTGTTGATCTCGCCTCCAACCCGGCAATAAGGCCCAACGGTAGTAGCGCCGTATATTTTGGTACCCATTTTTACTTGCGAGTTGCCAAGTAGTGCAAAGCCACCGCGGATATGCGTCCCCTCCCAAACTTCGGTTTTAGCGGCCAGGTAAATAGGCCCGTTAAGCGTACTGAAGGTCGAGCAATCGGCAATCGCGCCTTCTTCAGCGAAAAAATTATCGCCGATGATCACATTCGTGCTATTCAGCGACGCGCTTGTGCGCCCTTTGGTGAGCAGCGTAAAGTCCTTACGAAGCTCGGCATCATTATTCCTGAATATATCCTCAGGGTAGGTTATTTTAACAAGTTCGCCGGTATAATTCACTTCGCTTCCAAAATCAGCGTTATGGTGGAAATGTTTGGCATCGGCTTCTGAAAGCTTTACGGCGATCAGTTCGCCATTATGTTTCAATGCTTCGCCGCCATGTAGTTTCTGAATAGCTTCCTGTAATTGCTCATTTGGGCAAACGGCGCCGTTTATGAACAAGTTCCTGTCTTCGTTTTTCTGGGGATATTTTACAGAAAGATAAGCTTGCGTATGATACGAAAAGTCGATGCCTATACACTTGGCCCATTTTTCAGCAATGGTGAGGATGCCGACACGCAGATCGGCCACCGGGCGGGTGAATGTCAGAGGCAGCAGTGTTTTGTGCGCATTACCGTCAAAAAGGATAATTGCCATGGCGCAAAAATAAAAAAAGTCCCCCGAGTTACCGGGAGACCTTCAAATAATTTATTGACAGCACTAATGTTACTTCTTTGCGTAACGGGTGCGGAACTTATCGATACGTCCTGCAGTGTCCACCAGCTTCATCTTGCCGGTATAGAACGGGTGCGAGGTGTGTGATATTTCGAGCTTTACCAGCGGATATTCGTTGCCATCTTCCCACTTAATGCTTTCGCGGGTATCAATGCATGATTTTGTTAAAAAAGCGTAGTCGTTCGACATGTCTTTGAAAACAACTAATCTATAATTCTTGGGATGCAGGTCTTTCTTCATTACGTAATTCTCCTAAAAGAGGCGCAAATATACTGTTATAATTCGAAAATGAAAAGTAAAAGTGAAATTTGTGATTTACTGGTAGAACCGTAGGTTCGGCTTATTTTGTAAAAACGGATTTCAATCCGTTCATAAGCAGACGTATCCGGCGTTCATGCCGCCACTAACGGGTTGAAACCCGTTATTACAATATGACCCGAGCCGATGGCTCTTTACCACTTCAGAATTATTTAAAAATATTTTCAAATTTTCTATAACCTTCCCCGCTTTAGTTGCGTACAAATACGTGGTTAATAAATAAGAGATTAATACTTTTTAATTGGTTTGAAGAATGGTTAAATCCCCGGTAGTGAATGGCCGGGGATTTTTTATTTCCAGTCGGCCCAAACTTTGTTCTCTTTGCTGATCCTCACCGTCAGCATAATCGCATTCAAAACAGAGAATATTATCGCAGTATAATACAAATGAAACACGAGCGGGATCATCGCTATCTCGCAAACCACATCCACATAATTTGGATGCCTGATAAATTTATAAGGCCCTTTTCTGACGGCCACGCTTCCCGGAATACGGTATATCCGCGTGTTCCAGTATTTGCCCAGCGAATTCATCAACCACCATTTGAACAATAGCACCATGGCAACGAGGGCCAGGAAAATGTAGCTTACGGGATGCGGCCTATCGGTAAAGAAATATTCCGCCGCAAGCGATATAATAAAACAGGTATGCATCGTTACAACGAAAGGATAGTGCCCGCGACCGTATTCAATCGCACCTTGTGATAAGAGCCAATTCTCATTTCGCGCAGAAATATAAAGCTCGGTAAGACGTAACGCTATTAATAATGTGATAAAGACGATGAAATAACCCATATTTTTTTCTTCCGGACTTCCGGACTTATGCGGACTTCCGGACTTAATTACGCATTTCCAGCAACACCATCTCGCTCGAAAACCCCGGCCCCATGGCCATCATCAGCCCGTAACCGTCTTCAAAGCCTTCGTTGATGAATTTTTCGAGGACATAAAGCACCGTCACGCTCGACATATTGCCGTAGTTGTTCATCACCTGGCGCGACTTTCGCAAAAAATCCCCATCCACAGCCAGCGCGTCTTTATAGGCGTCCAGTACCTTTTTACCGCCTGGATGAAAGATAAAGTTGCTGATGTCATTAAGTCCTAAACCCTGTTTCGAAAGAAATTCATCGATATCCCCGCGCACGTTTTCATTAATGAATTCCGGAATATCCTTCGAGAACAGCACTTTGAAGCCATTATTGGTAAAGTCCCAGCCCATCACCTCCAGCGAATCATAATACAGTTTGCTGCTCGCCGCTCTGTAACGAACCCGGTTATCGCCATGATGGTTATCCCCCATCACCAGGCAAGCGGCGATGCCATCCGAGAACAAGCTCGACCCAACAAAATTGCTGGTGCTGTAATCGTCTCTCAACACTGTCAGCGAGCACAGCTCGACAGCGACCAAAAGCACGACAGCATTTGGATTTGCCGTCGCTATTCCATTCGCTTTAGCCATTCCGGATACTCCTACGGCGCAGCCCAGTCCGAAAATTGGCATACGATTGATGTGCGGATCTAACCGCATACGGTTGATGATCAGCGCGTCCATGCTCGGCGTTGCGAGGCCGGTAGTCGATACAAAAACAATATCTGTTATGTCGTATTTACTGATCCCTGCCCGCAGAATACATTCCTCCACAGCTTCGACCGACCATTTCAGCGACGCTTCGAGATAGGCGTTATTGCGATCCTCAAATGTCGAATTGCCGGTATAATAATCCAGGGGCTTGCAAAAGTTACGCGTTTTAATTTGCGTGTTGTCAAAAACATCGATCAGCCGCTCCATGTGCGGGGAACGCGAAGTGAAAGCAACACGTGCAACTTCCTTTACCTCCCGCTGATCAGTTTTGCATGGCAAGTCTATTTTGGATACTGCTGTTATGTATGGCATATATTATTAACGGCTTTCAAAGTATAATATTAAGCATTTCAGCCCGATTTTAGTTTCAAATTTAAACAGCAGCTATAGGGGGTACGATTTGGCTCATAGGGCGGTTGCCTTCGGAAATTAAAAAGGCCCCTTGCGGAGCCCTTTCGTGAGATTGATGGATTTAGTTGATTTATATTTGGTTAGTTAGACCCTTATGTAGATTTTCCTCCTGTCCAGGATGTAGCCCACCAGCCAGCAAACCAGCATAAAGCTTATGGCGAAGAAGAGCGAGCCCCATTTGCCCGGCGCTACGTCCTGGAAAAGGGACTTCCACAAATCCGGCACGCCTTTGCCCGCAATTACTATCCATCCAAGTATAGTTAAAAGTATTTCGGATACAATGTAAACAAACAAGGGATTTTTGCCCACCACCGTAAAGAAATTTGTCCAGTTGCCCTTATTCCATTTCAATATCTCTACAATATAGATCAGGAGAGCAATCAGCAGCAGGTCGATACCGGTGGTAACCATGACAAACGAGCTGGTCCACAATTTTTTGTTGAGCGGGAAGAATGAGTCCCAGCAAATAGCGATGAATACGAAAACAGCGCCAAAGATCATCAACCGGGCAACCGTTTCGTAGGTTTTGCCTTTTTCCTGGATAAATTTACCGGCATAGTAGCCTATCACCACGTTCACTATCGAGGTCATCGTGCTCAGCAGGCCTTCAGGGTCAAACGCCAAAGGATTACCGTTTACGTCGTGTTCGCCATGATACAAGTGCAAGTCACCAAAGATTGCCTTATCAATATACGTTCCGGCATTGGTCAGCATACCCAGCGGGTCGGCATGATCGCCAAAGACGAGCAGGATGATCCAATAACCTATTAAAAGTAATATGGATACGACGATAACAGTCGTCTTTGACAGGTAATGCACCATCAGCGAAGCAAAGCAGTAGCACAATGCGATCCGTTGCAGAACGCCCATAATGCGGGTGTCGCTGATCGGGCTTAATGACCAGTGTCCGTTGTGAACTTCGAAGAATGGGAACCAGTACATCAGGTACCCGATCAGGAAGATCAGCAAAGTGCGTTTAAATATCTTTCCCAACACGGCAGCATTGCTCATTTGCGCGAATTTCTTCATGGTAAAGCTCATCGCGTTACCTACGGCAAACAGGAATGAAGGGAAAACAAGATCTGTTGGCGTAAACCCATTCCAATGGGCATGGTTGAGCGGCCAGAATGACGGACCACCGGGATTATTAACGATGATCATAAAACAGATCGTCATTCCGCGAAAAACATCGAGCGATAAAAATCTCGGTGAAGCTTCAGCCATAAGTTTGGGTTCAATTTGGAACCCCAATGTGCGAATACTATTTTAATTTCACAAATAAAAAACGATACTTTTTAAAAATAATTAAAAAGTATCCTGGGCCGTGAAGGTTTTTGGAGCTGGCCTAATCGAGGTAGCCGGCCAGTTCCGGCTCGTTGTATTCTTGTATAAAATGCGCTAAGCGCTTCAAATCGTTATCTTCCAGGCCGGCCCCATCCCATTCCCACTCCGCCAAGTCGCCATCGAAGCGCATTTCGCCTGTGGCTCCGCCCGCATCGGTAATAATGTAGCGGCCGGTTGGGAACAGGTCGCCGCCGGCGATCTCCTCGAAAACGGGTTCGATATTGATCAATCGCCCGCCATTTGCGGTATCTAAATAATATGTAGCAGGATTGACCATGCAGTTAATTTCTGTTCAGTTAAGACGCTTCAAAATTGTTTTTGTTTCAAGGCGCGTCATTATATACACCACACAAACGCGCGATTCGCAATGTTCTGACCCGGTTAAAATTTACCAGGTTATGATCAATAGTTCTTTCGAAAAAAAATATAAGTATATAAAAGACTGCTTAATCAGGTAAGGGGTTATCAGCAACAGCCTGTTTACGAATAATAATAGCTATTTAAACATACTATTATTATTACACAAATGCAAATCCCGGACAGATTGTTTATCAACATTTTACTAAAATTTACCGGCCCGGCCTTTTCGTTCGGCGACGCATGGAGCGCGTAAATTTTGCCAATTAAAAGGGTATAAAGAATCACACAAAAAAGCAGGCTTTTTAAGCTTTAGATAATAAATGCACCAATGCTTTGTTACAGATGGTTATGAGCTTGTTCATTTATGCCGCGCGTGCCGGCAAACCCCTGCCAAAATGGTACATTTTTTGACATGTGTTAATAAGCAAACATCGATTAATGACCTCCACAAATTTCTACATAGCTCATACCGAAGCCGGCGACATGATCCGCGATGTGAAATCCATGCTCAAGATCAGCATCCGCAGGCTTGAAGAAATAACTTTTGAGCCGAACGCTGCTGAGCTTCAATTCTACAGCAAATATCAAAATGGCCATATTGTGTTTGAAACCGTGAATATTAAGGACTATCTGCGGCCACTGGTGGCTTCGGCCCTGCATTGGTATGCGGAGTATATCGGCCAGCCTGATATGTATATAACGAACGAAGATCCCCGGCCGGCCCCGGGTGCTAAGCGATTTCCAGCATTAGCAAATATTTCTCAAACTGTGGAATAAAATCATCAAAGAGCTCGCACCCGCTCGCTTTTTCGTACCCATTTTTGGTGAACATGTAAACTATGTATCCATTTTTTGCACATTCCATGTCATATTCCCATTCACCAACTGTCCAGGCCATAAAAAGACTTCCTGCCGAGGTTGGCCTGAAACGGATATGCCTTTCGAGGTTTAGGTCATCGATGTAACTAAGCACTTTTTCAGCATTATATTGCGAAATGCGATCGGGCATGGGGTTATACGGAACGGAGCTTTTGACAGCAGCGGTAATTTGCGGATGCATGTTTTTCAGGTAAATATGTTTGAGTCAGCAATTTATACGATTGGCTAAATAATAAGTTTTAATTGCCAGGTTGGTACGGGGTTTGCGTATTGATTAATACATCTGATTAGTAACCTTATATTTTAACATTCAACCTATTAAGACCATGTGTAAAGTTGTATTAATAGATGATAACCCGATAGATCATTATATCATGCGCACCATGCTTTATAGCAACCAGGTGTGTGAGCAGGCTACTTATACTTTTGACGGCAGCATGATCATTGAGTATATGGAGGTAAATAAATCGGAACCGAAGAAATTACCCGATGTGATATTTCTCGATCTCACTATGCCCGATTTCAGCGGATGGGAGTTCCTGGAAAAGTTTGATAAGCTGCAGGAAAGCCTGAACAAACGTATCAATCTGCATGTAATGACCTCTTCGGTGCGGGAATCGGACAAAGAGCGCTCAACAAAATACAGTTGTGTCAGCTCTTTCATCAGCAAACCGCTGTCCAGGCAAATGCTCGACAATATTTGCCTTGGCCAGGCTTAATGATAGCAGCACATTAATAAGTTATATTTTAGTTTTTTTCAATTTGAGTAGCCGGGCATCGTACCGGCTTCTTCTTTTGAATTCAGTTTGGGTAACGAACGCTCGTGTTTTACAGTCGGCTTAATGAGAACTGAAGGCTGATTGAATATCGTCTAAAGGCACCCCGAGGGTTTTGACCGCTATTTTGTTCAGCCCGGCTTTACTGCCGGTGAAGTGAAAAACACAATGCTGGTGCGTCAGTTTTTCACCCGGCTTTAAAAATGCCGCCGGCGAGACGCTTTCCAGCTCATAAAAAGGCCCCATCTGCGACCCGTCGGCCAGCGGTCCATCATTATATGCGTTTGCCGCATCGCCAACCAAAGGGTCTTTGTCCGTGCGCCACTCCTGGTTCAGGTAGGTTGCTTTGCTATCCACGTCAAATAGCACGACGGTCAATATATTGTTGGCGGCATCATAGCTGCCCGATATGCCTTTGGTGCGGCTCGCGGGCATTCCCAGCTTACCGCGCGATTTGCCGTCGGCCTTGAAATACAGCGGCGACTTTGCGTATTTAACCCTGTCGGGCCGTATCTGGCCAAAGTAGTCAGTCGTAGCAACTTTACCTTCCGCGTCTTTGTAAGGCATCACGATCACTACGTTCGGCGAAGGGTTGAACATGTCCAAATTCCAAAGACAGGGCGCACCGGTTTGCGGCGTCCAGGAGGAAGCCCCGGTATTCGTAATTGAATTGTCGGTTTTGATGCCCACGGCTTTGACCGCACTATCGGGCTGGACATCCAGCATTTTCTGAATATCTGCCCCACTAAGCAGGCTGATATTTCGTTCTACCTTCAGATCAAGCGTCGTGCCGGCGTAGTTTACCAGGTGCATAACTTTGCCGAGGCTCACCTGCGTATCATTTTTTGACGACAGGTTCCAGCGCTCATGGTCAAACGCCGAAGGCGTATGCCAGTCGGCGAATTCCATTTTGGCGCCCGGCTTAAAGAACAGCGCGAACTTGCTGCCTTCCGGACCGAGCCACAACCTATCCTCGCCGCCGTAGGCGTTCATGTGTTCGTCAACCTTCGCATCAAAGGCCTTGTAGTTTATCCAGCCAAAGCTTTTACCTGTATCGCCGTTTGCGGTTGACGTAAATACCTTGCCCTGGTATTTGGGCGAAACAATAGCCTTCGCAGAACCGTCGGCGCTTTGCAGTACGACTACGCTGTCCCTCTTTTCAAGGAAATTCAAATCGTACCCGAATGTTCCGTTTTTATAAGCTGTATTTACCTTGTTCGGGTGACATGCCGGTAATAGAGTAACTATTAACAGTGCCGCCGGTATCCATCTTGTTCTCATAAAACTATCAGTTTACCTCCAGCTGATCCTTTGCCGGCAGTTTCGGAAAGGGGTTGTGCGGCTCGTTTTGATACCAGAATACTGTTGAAGCAATATCATCCTGCAGAGGCATATATCGTCCGTCATGGTGCCAGCCCAGGTCCTGGATGGTCACCTTCAGATCCTTCTCAAAACGCACCGGATCCATAATATGCCACCGGTATAACCCAAAACGCTGGGCAATTTCATAATGCCCGTCTCCCCTGATTACCTGCGGCAGCCCGGTGTATGGACCGCTAAACTCGGTGTAGTGGCTCTCCATTTGCCCGGTCGTTTTATTTAACGTTTCCGAATCAAAATCATAAGCGCCATTAAAATAATCTTCGGTACCGGTGCCTGCAATCGTCGGGAAGTCGGTATCACCATCCATGAAGAATTTGATCTCGCCTTCGCCCCACCAGCCGTTCTTGTTCGAGCCATAGGCCATGTAGGTACCCACATACTGCCCCTTGCCGCGAATGCTGTCAACCAAAACATAATCCTTTTTGAATGGAAGCGGGTTTACGCGCCTGAACTGAGCATGAAAATATCCGGCATCTTTAGGCACTTCAGTTAAAGTATAATCAACCTGGTAGTAAAGTACCATATCGCGATCGTCGATGTTCTCCATCGTGATCCTGCATTTCTTATGGAACGGCATTGTCCAGTAACAGTTCAGCCCGCTGCCGGGATTAACCACAACCGCCAAAGACGTTACAGGAGCAAATTTACCCCAGCCCATGCAAAAGAAATCGCCTACGGGGACCTCCACCGATGGCTCGGTTTCATCATCCCAGTAAAACCTGAGGATCGAGTAGCGCCAGTTACCTGTCGGTGTCATCCAGATATGCTGTATCGCGCCGGGGCCTGCTATTTCGGCGATAGTATAGGTTGTTTTCTTTTTGATCACAACGCTCGGGCTCACTTTCCACTTCTGTCCCAGGTCGCGCGCCGGTCCTGCGCCCGTGCCTGTGGTCGCCATACCGCCTTTTCCCTTTTCACCATTGAAGTTTTCGGGACTTATGGAACGCGTTTTAGCGTCGGAAAGACGGTAAAGATTGCCCATATTCATATTCAGGCCATCAAATTTCTGCTGAGCATTTACGCAAAACGCTATCGGCAATAGCAATAAAAGTGCAA
>JAFDZL010000336.1 GCA_018266935.1 Bacteroidota bacterium
ATACAGTACCTTCCTGTTAAAGAGGTATATCCCCATCGACGCCAGGTATATCCTGCCCTCGGCCTGCATTTCAGGGCTTACATCGGAAGCCCAGCTTTCAAAATCCTTTTTCGGCTTTTCGATAAAGGCGTTGATCAGGCCATCGTCGTCCGTTTTCAGGATGCCGAAGCCCGGCACATCGTTGGCGTGAACAGGAATGGTGGCGATGGATATCTCGGCATTTTCTTTAATATGATGGTCGATCATATCCCTGAAATCCATCTGGTACAGCTGGTCGCCGGAAAGGATCAGCACATATTCAAATTCATGTGTCGCCAGGTGATGCAGGCTTTGCCGCACCGCGTCGGCCGTACCCTGGAACCAGGCCACGCTGGATGGCGTCTGCTCGGCCGCGAGTATATCCACAAAAGCGGTACTGAACGTGCTGAAGTGGTATGTGTTTTTGATATGCTTGTTCAGCGAAGCCGAATTGAACTGCGTGAGCACGTACATACGCGTAATATCCGAATGCAGGCAATTGGAGATCGGAATGTCAACAAGGCGGTACTTTCCGCCTATCGGAACGGCCGGTTTCGAACGTGTTGCCGTAAGGGGCGATAAGCGGCTGCCCTGGCCGCCGCCAAGCACAATAGCGATTACTTTCGATGTCATATAACAGGTTTTAAACTCTCATAAAGGTTAACATATTCTTTGGTTGAACGCGCCCACGAAAAGTCGAGCGCCATCATTCGTTTGCGCAGCAATTGCATCAGCGGCTGGTTGGCATAAACCTCAACCGCCCGGCCGCAGGCATGTACAATGTCAGGCACGCTGGCCTGTATAAAACGGATGCCGTAGCCGCCGTCGTCGCCGTAATCGATCACGGTATCTTTCAGTCCGCCGGTAACGCGCACCATCGGCACGGTGCCATAACGTAAGGCATATAACTGGTTAAGCCCGCAGGGTTCCACGCGCGAGGGCATCAGCAGAAAATCCGACCCGGCGTAAACCTGGTGCGCCAGCGGCTCGTCATACCCGATGAATACGCTGCATTGTTTAGGGTGGGCTGTGGCAAGCGCCTTTAGTTCATCCTGTACCCTTATCTCGCCTGCGCCGAGGATGATGAAATTGACCGCATCGGGATAGCCCTTGATCACCTGCCGGATGGCATGAGGCAGCAGGTCGGCGCCTTTTTCACCAACCAAACGCCCGATGAACGAGATAAGCGGTTTATCGGTATCTAAGCCGAACTTTTCGCACAGTGCCTCTTTATTTTTTTGCTTTCCGGTTGCCAGCTGCCGAACCGAATAGTTGGCAGCGATCATCGCGTCGGTCTTCGGGTTCCAGATGTCCGTATCTATACCGTTGATAATGCCGGTTCCCTTCGCCCGTTCCATGTAAAAAAGATACTCGAGCCCGTTTGAGCGGTAGGTAAGTTCCTCAAGATATGTTGGCGAAACCGTAGTATATCGCCAGCAGCATTTTACGGCCGAGGCGAGCGGGTTGATGGCGCCGTTCCAGTCCAGCAGGCCGGTTTTGGTCATGTCGATCTCGGGCAGCAGCGACAGCTTGCTCCAGTTGAAAGCGCCGTGGTATTGCCCGTTATGGATGGTTAGTATCGTCGGTATTTCTGACAGGCGATGATACAACCTGGAATAATACAGCATGAAAGGCACAAGGCCGGTATGATGGTCGTGGCAGTGGATCAGGTCGGGTGTCTGGTGCGACCAGTTGATCCAGTCCAGGAAGGCGATCTGGAAAGCGATAAACTGCTCGGTCTCATCAGGGTAACTGTAAACATTTTCCCTGTCGAGCAGTCCGGGTATTTTGATCAGGTAAAGCTCAAAGCCAAGCTTACCCGTCTTTTCCTTTAAAACCTCGAAATAGAAGCGATGCATGCCCAGCAGCGAGGACGCGTCGAACACCATTTCCCACTCGTTTTCCTGCACGAACTTGCGCTCGTAGAACGGCATCACCACAGCCGCTTCCAAACCCATCTGGTTCTGGTATTTGGGCAAAGCACCCACGACATCGGCCAGTCCGCCGACTTTGGCTACGGGATAACATTCGGCGCTAAGGTGATAGACTTTCATTTACAGGTTAATAACCGGTTCAAGTTAAGCAAAGAATTATTTAAATAAACAACCCCCGGCGTTATATTCTGTTTAAAAATAAATTTTTGTGATTTGTTTAGCTGTTTAGGACGATGATTTTCAAATCATAAGCGAAGCGGGAAGATTTATTGAGAAATTGGTATTTACGGGGCGGAAAAGGAGGTGATTTTTGTGAAAATGGTAATGCGATGCTAGGATTCTATTAATTCAAATTTAGCGTGTAATGCTTTGACAATATAGTAAGCTAAAAATCTCAGCTTAACTATATAACGAATAGGCCAAAGCTATTGCTAATTTTTTTAGTATAAACAAATTATTTTTAATAGACTTGTGGTGCGAAACGATGATGTAACCGATTTTGATGTTGATAAATAAATCCATTTAAAAAAGTGAAAAGGGTTATTTTCGGACTTGGTGCAGCTATCATTTATACACAGTGTTGCTAATAAATTGATTTTTCGATGATTGATTTGGAAGAATCTTATCCGTCAATATTGAATAAGGTTAATTGGAATTTTGACGAGGTGTCAAACAGCGCCTTGCATTCAATTCATCCTTATCCGGCAAAGTTTATTCCTAACATTCCACGTGCATTGATTAGTAGTTTGCCTATTCCGGCGGGATCAATAATTTTAGATCCTTTTTGTGGAAGTGGTGTGACTCTAACAGAAGCCCAAGATGCGGGGATAGAATCTTTAGGCGTTGACTTGAACCCTATCGCGTGTCTCTTATCAAAAGTCAAAACGAATCCATTACCGACGGGGTTTTTAACAACAGCTTACGATATAGCAAAAGATATAAAGTCGTTCAAAGGAGACGTTTATATACCTGCAATTCCTAATCTAGATCATTGGTTTAAGAAGGACGTTCAAAGGATGTTGACGTTGATAATAGATTCCATTGGCAAGCTAGAAAATCAAAACTTGGCTGATGCTTTGCGTTTTTGTGTCTCCAGCATAATAGTGAAAGTATCAAATCAAGAAAGTGATACCAGGTATGCGGCTATCAATAAGGCGTTCTCAGGCAATGATGTCTTAGCCTTTTTTTTGCAAAAGGTGGTGAGGTTAAATGAAGTTAAACGAGCGACATCTAATAACGCTGAGTCAATTGTGTTGAATAAAGACTCATTGACACTTGACCAAAATGATCTCACAAAGCCTATTGGATTGGTAATTACATCTCCCCCATATCCAAATGCTTATGAATATTGGTTATATCATAAATACAGAATGTGGTGGCTGGGTTTCGATCCGATTAATGTTAAAAATAAAGAAATTGGCGCACGCGCCCATTATTTTAAGAAAAACCATCAGACCGAAGTTGATTTTATTCTACAAATGAATAAGCTTTTTGATTTCTTCAGCAAAAATTGCATTAAAGATGGGTTTGTAGCTTTTATTATCGGGCGTTCCAAAATACATGGAAGAATAATTGAGAATGAAAAAATAATAAAAGAAGCAGGTGAAAAATTTGGTTTCGTGTTAACGGATTCAATTGAAAGAACGATAAATCCATTTAGAAAATCATTCAATTTATCACATGCCAGGATTAAGCAAGAGTATTTAGTAGTTATGCAAAAAAACTAATGATCAATGGAAATTAATGAAATCGACCTTTTTTGGCATAATTATAAGTTTTTCCCTTATGAGAAAAAATTCGCGTTGCGAGAGATTGAGTCTCTATTAACTCCTAAAAACATTGAGGAAAAAGGTAATAGTATAACATTAAAATTTCCCCAAAATCATACACTTTTTAATAAGCTAGTATACTTCTCCCATGCCAGAATTGAAGAAAATCTGTTAGAAACAATACAATTTCAATATGAGAACACTTTAAAGCTTCATGAAAAAGCAAAATCAAAAAGGCAAAATACAAGATATTCGGTTCATGGATTGCATGAATACAAAGGGAAATTTAACCCTCAGGTAGTCAAGGTTCTTTATAATATTTTCGGGATAAAACCTGGTGACAAAATTTTAGACCCTTTCTGCGGTAGCGGGACTTCACTTGTTGAGGCAGCACATAGTCATATCGATGCACTTGGCACCGATATCAATCCTTTAGCGGTAATGATTGCAAATGCCAAAATTGCATCGTTAAATATGCCATGGCGGCGTTTGCTCGATTTGAAGAAATCCTTTTTTGAAATTTTTGATCGGTTAAAAGACGACATTGTGTTGAGCAACGATACAAGAACTCAATATTTACGTAGTTGGTTTCCTGAGGATACGCTAATTAAGATGGAAGCATTAAGATTGGCCACTTCATCTATAGAGGAACCAGCAAATTCAATTTTTTTAATTATTGTAAGCAATTTATTGAGAGAATATTCTTTGCAGGAGCCTTCTGACTTAAGAATACGGCGACGAAATTCGCCTTTTCCAGAAAAACCGTTTATTGCCGCGATCGAAAATTCAATAGATTCTTTTGTTCATCAACTAAAAAGGTTTCAGTCTGATTTCGGCATAATGTCATCAAAGAATACTGCCTATAATTTAGATATAAGGATATTTGATGAAAAGGAGATAAAACAAAAAGAATCATTTGATTTTGCAATTACTAGCCCGCCATATGCTACGGCGCTACCATATATTGATACGCAGCGGCTGAGTTTAGTTTGGCTTAACCTAATTAATGCGAGTCAGATTAAAGAATTGGAAAGTGAGTTGATAGGCAGTAGAGAATTTAAAATGAAGCTCGAGCAAGAAAAATGGAATACAAACTTGCATAAAAATAAGTTGAATTTACCTGAGTCAATTCATACATTCTGTAAAAAACTATCAAATAGTTTAATCTCATCTGATGGCTTTCGGAAAAAAGCTTTACCATCATTATTGTATCGATACTTCTACGACATGGAAGTGGCTTTCCAATCTGTTTATAATCAACTAAAACCTGAAAAGTATTTTGCGCTGATTGTTGGCCACAACCATACAATGATTGGAGGCAAGCGAACAGAAATAAACACGCCTGAGCTGCTCACTTTTGTTGGAGAAAAAATAGGATTTCAGATTGAAGAAGTAACAAAGTTGGAAGCATATCATAGATACGGATTAAATTCGTCTAACGCAGTTCAAAGCGAGTCTCTTATCGTGTTTAAAAAGTAATCTATGCAGTTCACAATTCACCCGAATGTTTATGCGACAAGTTCTCACTCTAAAGGGTTGTTGAATATGCTAGAACAAATTTGGGTTAGAAACCAAACTCCCGGCGACGGTATTTTTTATATTATTTCAGGCTTTTCAAATTATAATGGTGGAGTAAGATTCTATGATACTTTTAAAGATCATATAAATAACGGAGGGGACTGCATAGCGATTTTGGGCGGAAGCACATCACAACGCCTATCGAGTATGCAAGTCGTTGAGCAGCTCTTACAAATTGGCTGTAAGGTTTACCTGATAAACAGAAAAAGAATATTGCATGCCAAGTGCTATGGTCATACTTCCTCCAAAGGCCAGACCTTAGTAATGTCTTCTGGAAACTTTACTGGCCCGGGAATGTCGCAAAATATAGAAGCTTCTATATTATTAGAAGAACCATATGTCAATCAAATGGGTTTTAGTTGGAGCGATGTAGTAGACAATTTCCTAAAGCAAAAATGGGATATATATCAGCCGTTGTTGACTGACAAAACCCACCCTTCCTGGAAACTATTATATGATGAAATTGGAGGAGTTGTAAAACTTGAAGACGATCAAGAGGTAACTATGCTTATTACTTTAGGGCATTCAGATACTGCACGAATATTGGCAAATCCTGGAGATAAGGAAGGAAAAGGGACACAATACTTTTGGTTAAGTATGGACTCTTTTGATTTTTTCCCGGCTCTAACAATACGAAATAGAAGAGGTGTCAAAAAAACATATTCCGCGTTAATAAACATGAATTATATAGATATTGGGTTAATTGATAAAGAATGCCGGGTTACCTTTGAAGCGGATAACAATGTCGATTTTAGATTAGGTACAGGTAAACTTAGATATACTAAAATAGCAGAGCCTGGCGATTTAGCGGCAATATCCAGAATTTCTGAATATGATTATGAGCTTAGAATTATTAAAAAAGCTTCAGATAATTTTACAAATCTTGCTGCTTATGCAGTAAATTTCATAGGGCATCAAGGTAAGAAGTTTGGATATGTTTCAAATCCTGATTTTTTCAGATTGATTTCATGATATCAACTATTTTCAGACTCCGCTCCTCAACTGGTATAAGTTGGGCATCAACCGCAGCCCAGCGCTCAAAACTTGCGCCAGTAAGGGTGCTGCCAGGATAATTTGTCGCAGGGTCCGGCGCCCTTGCCGTTCTTTAGTTGATAAAAATTAACGAACTGATAGTGTGGGTTTTATCGCTAGCCATAAAATAGTTTCGCTAAACACGTAACCCTCCGGCGAAGGCTGCCGTAAATACACGCGGGATTAGGGTATATGCAACGAAAAACAATCTTCCTTACGCGCGGCGATCAATTCATAAAACTTGACAGGCTAAAAGACATTCCGGCCTGGTGCGCGGGGATTGCTATACTGTCGGGCCTTATCGCGCTGTCGGGCTGGTGTTTTAACATCAGTGCGTTCAAAGCATTTCTGTCCGACGGCATACCCATGACGGTCAATACCGCACACCTGCTCATTCTTGGTGGCCTGTGCCTGGCTTTGGTCAATTCCGAATATGTAAAAGCTGCGCGTGTGCTGCTTGCGATCAGCCTTTTGTTTGCACTCGCTATTATCTTTGAGCACATTTCGGGCGCCGATCTATATATCGACCAATTTGTAACCCCCGGCCATTTCAGCCCCGGAGCCGTACCAGCGCCGGATAGAACGCCATTGCTCATCGCGCTTTACGCCGCACTCGGTTCAACGGCCATGCTGCTAAGCTCGCACAAACGGTATTACACTGCCCAGTTTTTAAGTTGTACACTGATCATCTTTATTTACATTTCGCTGCTTGGCACGGTGTTCCAGATTTTCGGACTGTACCAGCCCGGCTCTGCAGGCCCGGCATTTCATACGGCGGCAACGCTGTTGCTGCTGGCGGCCGGCACAATGCTGCTCAGGCCCGATGAAGGCTGGATAAAGCCCATGTATCGCCGCGTTGCGCGTAAAGACTTGCTCATTTACCTTACCGGCTACGTATTTGCCGCCGCACCGCTTTTTGCGGCGATGTACCTTTTTGTGATCAAAAACAGTACGATCGCCCCGGCTTCTGATATGCTGGTACTGTTTTTACTGACTATTATACTCAGCGTACCGGTGGTTTATTTTCTCAGCCAACTGTTCAACCGGTTGGAAGAGGAAGTGCGCGGCGCGCACGAGCAGTTGCGCATCGCTGTCCAGGCGTCGGGCTCGGGCGTCTGGGATCTTGATGTGCAGCAGGGCATACTCTCACACTCCGCGCAGTTCGCGCAGCTGGTCGGTCGCCCGGATAAATTATTAGTAACGCCTGATGCGCTATGGAGCTGTTTTCATGAAGACGATACCGTACCGGCCCGTACCGCTTTCGAACAGGCTATACGGTCGGGCAGGCTTGCCTTCCAGGCGAGGATACTGACGGAAATCGGAAATATCCGTTGGCTGCAATTTTATGGCGAAACCCAGCGCGACCGCTACGGCATAACGGTGCGTTTGCTGGGTACCGTGATGGATATCACTGCCCAGAAAAAAATGGATCAGCAAAAGGATGAGTTCATCAGCGTGGCCAGTCATGAGCTAAAAACTCCGCTCACATCGTTGAAATCCTACGTTCAGCTGGCGCACATGAAATCGAATAACCTGGAGGGCCGCGAGATATCGGGCATGCTTGAACGCGCCGAGACCCAGATCAACAAAATGACGCGGATGATACGCGACTTTTTGAATGCCGCGCAATCTGATTCGGGCAAAATGGTATTAAACCGGGAAGAGTTTTTGCTTGATGACCTCATCCGCGAGATCATTACCGACCTATCGGTCAATACGCGACGGAAACGTCTTAGATTTAGCGATTGCCCGCCGCTGCGCGTCAGCGCCGACCGGGAGAAGATAGAGCAGGTGCTGGCAAACCTGATCGGCAACGCATTGAAATATTCTACCGGCGACGAACCGGTGATCATCAGCGGCACTCGCACGGCAGGCCGCGTTATCATAAGCGTTAACGACCAGGGTATCGGCATCAACGACAAAGATAAAAAGCATTTGTTTGACCGTTTTTACAGGTCCGAGGATCCCAATTCACGAGGGGTTACGGGCTTCGGCATCGGCCTCTATGTATCGGCCGAGATCATCCGCCTGCATGGCGGCGATATCGGTGTTGACAGTGAGATCGGCCAGGGCTCCAGGTTTTGGTTCGATCTGCCCCAGGTAGTGCCGGCCGATACCGCCGAATGGCAGGTGTTAATGTAGTTCTTGACTCCCTGCGTCAGATTTCGGACTTCCCTTAATGCGCCTCTAACCAATTAGTCCCCGTCCCGATCTCTACCAAAATAGGCACGCTGGTTTTAATAGCGTTCTTCATGCCTTCCTCGATGATCGGTTTTACCTTTTCCACCTCGTGGTTTGGCACGTCGAACACCAATTCGTCATGCACCTGCATGGTCATGCGGGCGTCCAGGTTTTGCGCCTTTAGCTCACGGTGAATATTGATCATTGCGATCTTGATCATATCGGCAGCAGAACCCTGTATCGGTGCGTTGATGGCGTTTCGCTCGGCAAAACCGCGTACGGTGGCATTGGCCGAATTGATGTCGCGCAGGTAACGGCGGCGGCCCATCAGTGTGCAAACGTAGCCGTTCTCACGGGCGAAATTCATGGTGTCGGCCATGTATTGCTTGATACCTGAATATTGCTGGAAGTAATTTTCGATCATTTCCGCGGCTTCCTTGCGCGGGATGCCCAGGCTCTGCGACAAGCCAAAGGCAGACTGCCCGTAAATGATACCAAAGTTCACCGCCTTGGCATTGCGGCGCTCATCGCTGGTTACTTCAAGCAATGTTTTTCCATACACTTTGGCAGCAGTAGCGGTATGGATATCGAGGTTTTGCGCGAAGGCGTCGAGCATGTTGGCATCCTTTGCGATCTCGGCGATAATGCGGAGCTCGATCTGCGAATAATCCGCCGAAACAATGGTATGGTTTTCATCCCGCGGGATAAAAGCCTTGCGCACCTCGCGGCCACGTTCGGTGCGGATCGGGATGTTTTGAAGGTTGGGGTTAGTTGAACTTAACCTACCTGTAGCAGCAACTGCCTGGTTGTAGGAAGTATGCACACGGCCTGTTTTTTTGTTCACCATCGTCGGCAGGGCGTCCACGTAGGTCGACTTGAGCTTTTGCAGCTGGCGGTAGTCTAATATGTCGCGCACAATGTCGCTTTTGGCGGCCAGCGAAAGCAGCACATCCTCCCCGGTTTGGTACTGGCCGGTCTTGGTCTTTTTCGCCTTCGGATCGAGCATCAGTTTTTCGAACAACACCTCGCCCAACTGCTTCGGCGAAGCGATATTGAAGCGGACGCCGGCCTTCTCGTACACCGTTCTTTCCAGCCGGGCGATATCGCCTACCAGCTCTTTGGAGAATTCAGCCAGCGTATTGTGGTCGATGCGTACGCCTTCGTATTCCATATCGGCCAGCACATAGATCAGCGGGCATTCGATCTCGCCGATCAGCTTTTCGGCTTCGGCCTGTTTAACTTTCGGTTTGAAAACATCGTGCAGCTGCAGGGTGATGTCAGCGTCTTCGGCAGCGTAATCTTTGATCTTTTCAAATTCCACGTCGCGCATGCTGCCCTGTTGCTTGCCCTTGGCGCCGATGAGTTCAGTAATGGAAACAGGCTTATAACCCAGGTAATTCTCCGACATCACATCCATGTTATGACGGGTATCGGGGTCGAGCACATAATGCGCCAGCATGGTATCGAACAATTGCCCCTTTACCTGCAAACCGTACCATTTGAGCACCAATACATCATATTTAATGTTCTGACCAATCTTGCCGATATTTTCATCTTCCAAAACGGGTTTGAATTCATCGACGATGGCTTTGGCTTCCTTTTGATCAGCCGGAACAGGCACATACCAGCCATGATGATGTTTCACCGCGAATGATAAACCTACCAGCTCGCAGTCATTGGCGTCGGTTCCGGTAGTTTCGGTATCGAAGCAGATGGTTTTATGCTGTTTCAGCTCAGCGATCAGTTCGGCGCGTTTTTCTTTTGTATCGGCCAGGATATATTCGTGCTCGACGTTATTGATGTTTTTGCCCGCCTCGGGCTGACCTTCCGGCTCAGCGATATCCTGAATGTCAACCGTCAGGGTTGTACGGCCCGTGGCCACCGGCTCGCCAAACAGGTCGGTTTGGATGCCCACGGCTTTAGCTTCTGTTATGCTGAAGTCATCGCCGAAAACGCGTTTGCCCAAAGTACGGAATTCCAGCTCGGCAAAAAGCGGCTCAAGCAGGTCCTTGCTTGGGGCACACATTTCGAGGCCGGCTTCATCCAGCTCTACGGGCGCATTTAGGTTGATGGTAGCAAGTCGTTTTGAAAGTAAGCCTTGTTCAGCATAGGCAATTACATTCTCCTGCAGTTTGCCCTTCAGTTCGTGGCTGTTGGCGATGATATTTTCGACAGAACCATATTGTTTGATCAACTGCTTGGCGGTTTTCTCGCCCACGCCGGGAATACCGGGGATGTTATCCACTGAGTCGCCCCAAAGACCTAATATGTCTATCACCTGCAGCGGGTCGGTCACCTCCCATTTTTCCAATACTTCCTTCACACCCATGATCTCCACCTCGTTACCTTGGCGGCCCGGTTTATATAATTTGATATTATCGGAAACCAGTTGCGCAAAATCCTTATCCGGCGTCATGCAATACACCTGGTAGCCCTTGGCCTCAGCTTTTTTGGCAAGCGTGCCGATGATGTCGTCAGCCTCGTAACCATCTGAAGTGATCAGTGGAATGTTGAACCCTAATACGATCTTATAAATATAAGGAATGGCGGCGGCCAGGTCCTCTGGCATGGCCTGGCGCTGTGCCTTGTAGGCCTCGAATTCCGTGTGGCGCTCGGTGGGCGCTTCGGTATCAAAAACCACGGCCATGTGTGTCGGCTTTTCTTTTTTGAGCACGTCGAGCAGCGTGTTGGTAAAACCCAGCATCGCCGAAGTGTTCAACCCGCCCGAGGTAAAACGCGGGGCTTTGCTCAATGCAAAATGTGCCCGGTAAATAAGGGCCATGCCGTCTAATAGAAAAAGCTTCTTCATAATGATTTACACGAATTGCACGAATTATGAGGCACGAATTTCACGAATTGATTGACTGGAATTGAGCCGAATTAAAGCATGCGATACAATAGTACAAAATATAGCCTAATTCGTGTAATTCGATTTAATTCGTTCTAATTAGTGTGCTTTATTTAAAAGAGCAGTCGGGCAAATGGTCGTTCACCATGCCTACCGCCTGCATGTGCGCATAGGCGATGGTTGTGCCGAAGAATTTAAAGCCGCGTTTTTTCATATCCTTACTGATAGCGTCGGATATGGGCGTACTGGCCGGAGCTTTTTCATGTTGATTGATGATAGGCTTACCATCGGGCATAAAGCTATACATGTATTTATCGAATGAGCCGAATTCCTGCTGAATTTCGATGAATTTCTGCGCATTGTTGATGGCCGATTCGATCTTGGCGCGATTGCGGATGATGCCGGTATCCTGCATCAGGCGCTCCACATCCTTTTCGGTGAATTTGGCCACCTGATGCACATCAAAATCAGCGAAGGCCTTGCGGTACCCTTCGCGGCGGCGCAAAATCGTGATCCAGCTTAAACCGGCCTGCGCCGATTCCAGGATCAGGAACTCGAAGAGCTTTTTATCGTCGTGGACTTCTTTGCCCCATTCTTCGTCGTGATACTTCATGTAAAGCTCATCGGTTCCGGGCCAGAGGCAGCGTTTTATGTCAGTTGGCAGTTTTGAGTTTGCAGTTGGCATTTTGTTTAAAATTTATGTTTAAAAGATGAAATTAACTGCAAACTGCTACCGCCCACTGCCAACTTGATTGAGTTCGTCCCAATATTCTACAGCCCTCCTATAATGCGGAATCACAATCGATCCTCCTACCAAATTCGCTATCATAAACACCTCGTTCATTTCATCGTGATTGACACCCGCCTCGTGGCATTTACCCAGGTGGTATTTGATGCAATCGTCGCAGCGTAATACCATGGACGCTACAAGGCCCAGCATCTCCTTGGTCTTTACGTCCAGCGCACCTTCGGCGTAAGTGGTGGTATCCAGCGCAAAAAAGCGTTTGATATTCGTATTGGCCGACTCCATAATGCGGTCGTTCATCCGGGTGCGGTAAGCGTTGAAATCGTCTTCGAGTTTTCCCATCGGCTTAATTATTGAATTGTTGATTGACTGAATTATTGAATGAAACACGCAATAAAAATGCTAAAAAAATTAGTATATTCAAATTTAATTTATACCTTTATTCCTCACAACAAATGTATTCTTTTACTTAATTAACTTGATTATGGAAAGCCTGGCACCCAATATTTTTACGAACAACATACAGGAAAGCATTGCCCTGTACACTATTTTAGGTTTTAATGTCACCATGTCGGTGCCTGAACAGGGCGACGAACTGGTTTGGGCGATGATGGTGAACGGCAGCGTGACTGTCATGTTTCAGACGTTTGCCAGCCTTGAGAACGATCTGCCCGAGATCAGCCGCAACAACGGCGGTTCGTTACTGCTGTATATCAATATGAAAGATATCCGCGGCTTTTTTGACAGGATAAAAGACAAAGTGAAAGTGTTAAAAGGACTGGAAAAGACTTTTTACGGCGCAACGGAATTTTCTATATTGGACAATAATAATTACGTCCTTACTTTTGCCGAACACGAATGATCAATTTTAAACGCGCCGACCACATCCATATCTGCGTTCCGCCGGAAAGGCTGGAGGAAGCGCGGCGATTTTATACGGATGTAGTCGGCCTAAAGCCAACCCATCGCCCTGAGGTGTTCAGGCATCCGGGCCATTGGTTCGAAATTGGCAACATCGGTTTTCATATTGGTGTCGAGCCGGGGATAGCGAATACCTCGAGGCATAGCGCTTTCGAAGTCAGCGACCTGGAAGCCGCCCGGAAAACACTCAAGGATAACGGCGTGAAAACCTATGAGGAAGAGAAACTGGCCGACCGTGACCGTTTTTTCTTCCTGGATCCTTTCGGCAACCGGATGGAATTGCTGGAATACACGATTTAGTGATTCCATGGATTAAATAGGATAGTTAAAGAGCGGATAAATCTTCATCTCGCTGTCACTAAAATCATTTAATCGTGTTTAGCAAGTTCCGGGTTTAAACAAGCTTAGAATTATACTTATCTTCGATCATGGACCTAACAGCAACTGTCACAAAGAGCAGTATCCCTTCCATCACAAGGACGCGGATCACTTCTATCGACTTTCTTCGCGGCACGATCATGATCGTCATGGCGCTCGACCATGTGCGCGACTACTTATTTTTCGGCTCGTTTTATTTTGACCCGCTTGATCTGACTAAAACCACCGGCGCGATATTCTTTACCCGGTGGATCACCCATTTCTGCGCACCGATATTCCTGCTGCTTACCGGTACATCGGCTTATTTAGTGGGGCAAAGGAAAAGCAAAAAGGAATTATCCGCTTTCCTGCTAAAACGAGGCCTCTGGCTGATACTGTTGGAAATGGTGGTGACCAACTTGGGCTGGAACTTCAATATTACCTTCCCGATGTTTTTCTTCATAACGCTGTGGGCGCTGGGTGTAGGTATGATCCTGCTGGCCGGGCTGATACACCTGCCGATGAAATGGATACTGGTGATCAGCGTGGCGTTGATAGCGGGACACAACCTGCTTGATAATGTTCATGTTGCCGGTAATAATTTACCCGCTTTTGGCTGGGCTTTGCTTCATGACCAGCGATTTTTTACCTGGCACGGCGAGCAGCTTTTAGTTGGTTATCCGCTTGTCCCTTTTATTGCGATAACGCCGCTGGGATATTGCTTAGGCCAATTGTATGCGGCTTCATACGATGCTGAGAAAAGGAAAAAGATGCTGATGACGCTAGGTTTCTCAGCGCTTCTTTTATTTATCATACTTCGCTGGAGCAATTTCTACGGCGACCCGGTGAAATGGAGCACGCAAAAGGATGGCTTTTTTACCTTCCTGTCCTTTATCAATATCAATAAATACCCTCCATCATTGGACTATGTTTTGGTGACCATAGGCGTAGCCTGTCTATTTTTGGCTTTTGCTGAAAAAGTGCAGAACGGCGTGGTAAAAGTGGTTTCGGTTTACGGAAGAGTGCCGATGTTCTATTATCTCATCCATATTTATGTGATCCACTTAGTGGCCCTGGTCGCTTCTGCTTTAACACCCGGGCAAGACTGGCATATCTGGTTCCTGAAAAACCCTTTATGGTTCACTCATGACCTGAAAGGTTACGGGTTCTCATTACCGGTGGCTTATTTGATATGGATCGCAGTGGTGGTTGCATTGTACCCGCTATGCAAGCGTTATGACGCGTACAAACAGAGTCATAAGGACAAATGGTGGCTGAGTTATTTGTAACAG
>JAFDZL010000337.1 GCA_018266935.1 Bacteroidota bacterium
AACATGGTTCCATATTGCTCTTTACCAAAACCAAGATGGGCCTGGTACCAATCTTTCATTTTTTCGGGGTCCTTGCATTTGAAGAAAATGCCCCCGATCGCTGTTACTCGTTTCATTTGTGCTTTTGTTGTCGTTGCCAGGATTGATTTGAATGCGAAACCAGAACCGAATGATAACGCAAGCGCCAAGATAATCAATGTCTTTTTTATCATTGTTAAAATGCTGTTGATTTAGGTTAAACTTACGAAGATTTTAACGCTGATGAGTTGTTATTTTCCGACCTTTGGATTTACTTCAACTCATCCAACACCCTAAACATCTTCTTTTTAACCCCTCTCGACGATCCATTATAATTATTCACCATGATAGAAAAGCACAACTCCCGGCCGTTATGGGTTTGGTAGCCGGCATAGGTAAGCACATTGAGGATGCTGCCGCTTTTCATTTTCATGTTGTTATAAACGGGCAGACTTTCATAAAAGTCGCTAAACCAGTCGGTACCTTTGGCAGATTTTAATACTGTAGCCATCGTCATGGTAGTCACCCGGTCGCCGGGGGAGAGGCCGCTGCCGTCAACTATATTCAGAGAGTTGGGGTCGATACCGCGCTGTTTCCAGAAGTTTTGTTCGATCTCCACGCCGTTATCAGTTGAAACCGGCTTTCCCGATTTCCAGGCGATGGTTTTCAGCAGTTGTTCGGCATACAGGTTGATGCTCTTTTGGTTCAGCCAGTAAACTATCTTGCCGAGCGGAGGCGAGAGAATAGTTGTTAAATTTTGCGCTATTTGAGGTGTGGACTCATTTTTGACAGTCAGCGTATTCGTCGATTCTGCGCCGCCCGTCACCGTGATACCTACACGCCGCAAAGTGTCAGCAAGCCGGTACGCTGCATCATAGGCCGGGTCGGGGACAGCAACCGAAATAGCTTTCTTTTCCTGGTCGATGGCATAGGTGCCGCGCAGGTACATTAAATTATTGCCGACCGGCAAATAAGCATAGGCCTCGTCGCCTGTGCCGGGCGCAGCATTCAGCAATTCGCTTTTGAATTGCAAATAAGGCATGGCCGGAACCGTCCTTGAAATGTTGACCGGCGTGCCAACAGCGCCTGTTTTGAATTTGATATCGAAACTGTTCTCACGCCAGGTAAGACCCGATGTGCCTGCGCCGTAGTAATTGCCCACGTCCATCCAAATCCACCCGTTCGGAACTGATTGACTCCCGAAAAAGGAGTCGTCGCCTATAATGCGGCCGCTCACCTTTTTGATGCTCGCTTTTTGCATGGCGGCCACCATTTGGTTCAGAATATCATTCTCGTGGTGACCTTCATAGCGCCAGCTGCCCAGGGTCGGGTCGCCGCTGCCTTTGATGATCAGGTCGCCGTTCAATGTTCCGGTCGGGTCTATTGAACCGGTATAGCCGAATTGCGTCTGGTACTGGAAATCTTTTCCTAAAATATTAAACGCGGTAATCGAGGTGATGGTCTTCAGCGTCGATGCCGTCGCCAGGCCCATATTGGGATTAGCGGTAAATACGGTTTCGCCGGTTTTAACATCCAGCACCGTCAGCGAAACCGAGGCATATTTGCATTGGCTGTCCGCCTGTAAGCGATCAAATGCGGCCCGCAAACGACTTTGCAGGGTTTGCGCCTGGATAGTTCCGGCAAGAAATAGAAAATTAAATATCAGCAGCTTCCGCACCTTCATTCTTTAGATTTCGTTTAGCGATATAATAGACCGGTATGCCCAGCAGCACGATCCCGAGGCCATACCAGGTGTAAGGTTCTACATAAATTACAAGCAAAATGCAGAATGCGATGCCCATCAGGATATAAATAGCGGGTAAAACCGGGTAACCGAACGCTTTATATGGCCTTTCCAGTTCGGGCCGGGTTATTCTTAATTTATAAATGCCGATGATGGTCAGCACGTAAAAAACCACCACCACAAATGAGATCATGGTGAGCAGATCACCGTATTTGCCGCTGAGGCACAGGAGCGAGGCCACCAGCGCCTGGATCCACAGCCCAAACCCGGGAACGGAAAACTTGTTCAGTGTTCCTGCCTTTTTGAAAAACAGGCCATCCTTGGCCATGGTGTAATATACACGCGCGCCTGAGAAAATGAGCCCGTTATTGCAGCCGAAGGTCGAGATCATGATCATCACGGCGATGACGATAGTGCCGCCGGCGCCAAATATCACATGCGACGCAGATACGGCCACACGATCTTTTTCGGCGGTGGCAATATCATGCAGCGGCAGAACGGAGGTGTACATAAAGTTGGCGGAAACATAGATGAGCGTTACGATCATCGTGCCGAAAAACAGCGACAAAGCCACATCACGCTTGGGGTTCTTCATTTCGCCCGCAATAAAGGTTACGCTGTTCCACGAATCGCTGCTGAATATTGAACCTATCATCGAAGCAGCTATCGCCCCAAACGCCGCTGCGGTAGTGTAGGTGGTAAAGCTGCCATCCATATTCAGCTTGCGCAAGCTCCAGGCGTTGTTCCAGTTCAGGTGCCAGGTATTGCTGCTGAAGGCCCAAAAGCCGAAAATGATCAAGCCGAGCAGGCTGATGAGCTTAGTTAAGGTGAAACTAGTCTGGATGATCTGGCC
>JAFDZL010000338.1 GCA_018266935.1 Bacteroidota bacterium
AACAGCCTGTTTACCAGGGTATCTGCTCTGTTTGCCGCCTCGAGATCTTTCTTTTTATCGGAATAAGGTTCGATATGCGAGCAGGAAAACGTTGTACCGATATCCGCCTCTGGCACCAACTCGCGCAGCTTTTTGGCGCCGGCCACCATGCTCAGCGTTACGTGATGGATTGCCGGTATAAAATTTTTGATGCCTGTACGCCCCGGTGCATGTATGCCAAAGAAGTAGCCCGCGCCGGTAAAAACAGAAGGCTCGTTCATGATCATCCAATGCTTCACCCTGCTTCCGAATTGCTGAGCACAGACGGCGACATAATCGGTAAACCACTGGATGATCCCGCGATTGGTCCAGCCGCCTTTGGTTTCAAGAATTTGCGGGAGATCCCAGTGATAAATGGTGATCCATGGCTCTATTCCTTGTTCTATACAGTAATCGATGACACGCTGGTAATACTCCACGCCCGCCATATTGATCCAATCGGCCGTACCATTTGGCAAAATGCGGGTCCAGGATATCGAAAAGCGAAAATTGGGAATGTTCAGCTGTTTGACGAGGTCGATGTCAGTTCTGTAATTATTGTAAAAGTCGCAGGCAGTTTGCGCATGATGACCATGCAGTATTTTGCCTTTTCTGGCGGTGAATGCATCCCAGATGGATTCGCCTTTGCCATCGGCGTTGCACGCCCCTTCAACCTGGAAGGCCGCCGTGGATACCCCCCATTGAAAATCATCTCCAAAAAGCGAACGGTTCAGCTTATCCATAGACGACACATTCATTGCGTACTGCAATCAATCGACGACAATATACCAGCCCCAAGTTGTGCAATATAATTGGATAAACGAAAAGAAGCAGGTGCAGTTTTTTAATGAAGGAACGACGACCTCATGTTCTTCATAAGCAACCATTCACGGAAACTGCGGATAAGTTTTGAAAAATTGATGGTGAATCGCATAACACTCACTTTTACAATACAAATATATTTCGGGTATATGACGCCCGCGTAACCAGTAGATTACATTTTTGTTAAACTTTTTTGCTTAATGGTTTAATGCCCGAACCTAAAAGATTGCATTTAAATGAGAGAAATATTAATGCCTGCTGAGCATAGCCGACTAATTTTGACCACATGAAAAACTTTCTCATCCGCCTGTTCGGCTACGACAAGTATGCCAATCTTTTGCTGACGAAAACCATAGCTGACGTAGGCAATCCGGAAAAACCTGTTCAACTGATGGCCCATATATTGGCGGCTCAACAAGTATGGCTGGCACGATGCCTTGGTGGTGCACCTGCGACCGCGATATGGCCCGACTGGGAACCGGGCATCCTTGAGCCGCTGATCAATGACAGCCATCGGGAATGGACAGATTTCCTAAGCGCAAAAAACGACGATGACTTTGAAAAATATATAAGTTATAACGACCTGAAAGGCAATCCCCATAGCACTAAACTGAGCGATATTTTCGGCCAGGTGCTTAATCACGGCACCCATCACCGTGCGCAGATCGGCCAGTTATTGAAATCCGGCGGATTGGAAAGCCTCCCGCCGACGGATTATATCGTTTACGCCAGGCAAAACCCGTAAATAAAAGCTAATTTTGGAGCTTTAATCTGCACAACTATGAAGCGTATCCTGGCAATAACCATTGCGGTTTGCACCATTTATTCTTGTAAGGACAATACGAAACAGGAAAAGGACCTTTTGAACGACATTCTAAAGGTTCACGACAAGGTAATGACTCAGGACGAGGGCCTGATGAAAAGCAAAAATCGTATGGACAGCCTGCTGAAGACTGCGATGAAGGATACCGCAGAAAAAACAAACGCAAAAGGCATCGACCTGAAATTGACCGCCGCGGGCGAAGCGATGGAAAACTGGATGAGCAAATTTCAGCCCGATATGACCGGCAAATCACATGACGAGGTGATGAAATATTATACCGAACAGAAAAAACAGGTGACCGCCATCGACTCACAGATCAATGTGGCTATTAAGGAGGCAGATCAATATTTATCTACGCATAAACTCAAATGAACAAAGTGTTTTTTGGCTTGCTGGCGATCTCTGTTTGGGCAGCATGCACATCCGGAGAGAAAAAAACCTTACCTATCTACGGCAGCCGTCAGCCGGTAACTAAAACTGTGAACGGCAAAACCGTGACGGATACTATCTATCAAACCATTCCAAAGTTCAAATTTGTGAACCAGTACGGCGACAGCATCACGAATAAAAGTTTGGACGGCGATATTTATGTGGCCGATTTTTTCTTCACCACCTGCCCTTCCATTTGCCCCTTGATGGCACGTAACATGCTGAAAGTTTATAATACTTTTAAAAACACCGGCAATTTCAAGATCATCTCGCATACCATCGACCCTAAGCATGACACTGTCCCGGCGCTGAAAAAATATGCTGATAAACTCGGGGTCACGGGAAATACGTGGTGGTTTTTAAGGGGCGAAAAAGAAGATACCTATAACATTGCCGAAAAAAGTTACTTAGTTGCCGTAAGCAAGGACAGCACAGCCGCAGGCGGTTATGTGCACCAGGGCTATTTTGTGTTAGTGGATAAACAAAAACGTGTTCGCGGAGCTTACGACGGTACCGACCCGAAACAGGTGGATCAACTGATCGCCGATATCAAAACGCTTCAAGCCGAACCGGACGAAATGATCGTGCAATGAAGATCAGGTTCGTCATCGGTTTAGTACTTTTTTTTACTGTACTTTTCATCATATCCTGCGAAAGCGACAGCAGCATCGAGTTCAAACGCTATTATTCCGAAGGGGCGCAAATTTACCAAACCCGTTGCCAGAACTGCCACGGGAAAAATGGTGAAGGTCTTTTATCTCTTATCCCGCCGTTAACCGACTCTATCTATTTCAAGAATAACAAGGCGACGCTGGCCTGTTTCATCAGGCGCGGATCTAAAGACCCGATCGTTGTTAACGGTAAAGGTTTCGCCAGCGTAATGCCCCGGCAGGATCTTGCGCCGGTAGAACTAGCGGAGGTGATCACTTATATTCAGAATTCGTTTGGCAATAAGTTTGGGTTGACAGAAGTTGATGATGTACAGAGAGTTTTGAACAATTGTAAATGATCATTCTATAATTTTCAAGTGTTTTCCATCAAATAACCAGACGCCGAAGGCCGGCGCGAGCATGACAAGATTGCCCGTCGAATTGAATTGTATCTTGCTTATAGACTGTGGGTAGTTATTTTTAATACTGGTCTCGTGTTTTTCATGGCCATAGTATATATATCCTTTGGTGACTTCTTTCGGAAAAGTAAAAGCTTTGACATGGTGCAGGTCACCAAATTTTGTGTTTTTGTTTAATTGGTCAGTAGTAAGCAATCCGTCGCTTGTGATTATATAACATCTACCATCAGATGGTTTAAACGTGAATCCCCCAACGTAAAAATTATACCAGTCCAGTTCATTAAGGCTCTTAATACCTGGATGTGGTTTGTGATGAAGGCTTTCCGCTTTTTGGTAAGTAGAGTCGCCCTGAGTATTATAAACTTTTAAGCCATTGATTTTGATCAGTTTTTTATTTTTATCATAAACTTTATCCATTTGCACAACATATTCATCAAAAATATTCCCGGTTATTGCAAAAAGATGTTCGTTCGATTCATATGATGGTACAATGTTCCAATAACCTGGCGACGTAAAATTAAAATCTCTTGTATTCCAAATAAATATATCGCTGCCCCATTCGCCGTGATAAAACCCAAACCACATATTGTCATCCTTGTCCAAATAAGTATAAATAGAGCCACTATCCTCAAGTTCCCATCCGTTATTTCCCCTGTAGGCCCATTCCGATTGAAATAGTTTCTTTTCCGGAAAAAAAATCTTTTGAGTTTTTATATCAAGCACACCTTTATTAGTAACCAGAAAACAATCGTTTGCACTATTAAAACCTAATCCATATATCGTCCCTTCGGTAAAAGATGTTACCGTTGACCATTGCTCAGCATGGTTTAGTCTTTTAACAAAATTTGCGCTATCGACAATAATTATATTTCCATCGCGATCTTTTACAAGCTGCTTGATCTTATTCTTAGGCGAATAAGTATCTGATAGCTTACCATTTTCATCAAAAATTTTCAGGATTCCGTCAGCATGCAAAACATATATTTTATGATTAGCTATCTCGAAATTTTGGAAAAAGCTTGTATTAGATTGTGCTTGACAAATAATATACAGATTTGTTAAAGGAAGCAAAATAAAACATCTGAGAAAGTGCCTCATATCAGTTTAGGATTATATAACAAATCTAATATTCTTTAATGTTGTTTTTATGTGTTAAATTCCCTTATCTAAATCCAACTCAATCAACCATTCAACTTAATCCAACTCAATCAACTATATTTGCAATTGCAAATCGTTCTATCGCTCATAGCAATATGGGAGGAAAGTCCGGGCAACACAGAGCATCCTGCTTCCTAACGGGAAGGCGCCGTTCAGCCGGCGACAGCAAGTGCCACAGAAAACAAACCGCCCCGTCCCGATAGCTATCGGGATCGGGGTAAGGGTGAAAACGCGGGGTAAGAGCCCACGGCTTTTCCGGGCAACCGGGATCGCGGTAAACCTCAGGAGTTGAAAGACCAAATAGGTCCTGGATCCGAAACTGCTCGTTTCTTATGTCGTCCCGATAGCTATCGGGAGATGTGACCAGGATGGGTAGGTTGCTTGAATCTGCCAGTGATGGCAGAGCCAGATCAATGATAGAATCCGACAGAACCCGGCTTATAGTTTTGCTGCTGAAAAATTAAATGCCCTTTTGGTAAAACAGAAGGGCATCATTTTTTGTATATGCAAAGTGTGTGTTTTTCTATACAATTTCTGATACCTTTAATACGTTAAAACAAAGGACCCTGATAACGGATACATGGCAAAAATTCTAATTATTGATGACGAGCGGGCCATCCGCAATACCCTGAGAGAGATACTGGAATACGAAGATTATGAGGTCGAGGACACGGACAATGGTGTCGACGGAATCGCATTGATAGAAAAAAATGATTATGACCTTGTTCTCTGCGATATCAAGATGAACCGCATGGACGGCATGGAAGTACTCACAGAAACCCTTGCCGTAAAGCCAGACCTTCCCTTCATCATGATATCGGGCCATGGAACTGTCGAAACAGCCGTCGAAGCCAGTAAGAAAGGCGCTTTCGATTTCATTTCCAAACCACCGGACCTGAACCGCCTCCTGATCACTGTCCGTAATGCACTAGACAGGGGAAGCTTAGTGAGCGAAACGCGTGTATTAAAGCGCAAAGTATCGAAGGTTAGGCCAATACTTGGCGAATCGCAGGCGATATCCAGGATCAAGGAAACCATAGACCGTGTAGCCCCTACCGATGCCCGCGTACTGGTAACCGGCGCCAATGGCAGCGGTAAAGAGTTAGTGGCCCGCTGGCTGCACGAAAAATCAAACCGGGCGAACGCTCCGCTGATCGAGGTGAACTGCGCGGCCATACCTTCTGAATTAATAGAAAGCGAATTGTTCGGGCATGAGAAAGGCTCTTTCACCTCCGCAGTAAAGCAGCGTATCGGCAGATTTGAATCGGCGCACGGCGGCACGCTTTTCCTCGATGAGATTGGCGATATGAGCCATTCGGCACAGGCAAAAGTGCTTCGCGCCCTGCAGGAAAATAAGATCACCCGCGTGGGTGGGGAGCGCGAGATCGAGGTTGATGTGCGTGTTGTGGCAGCGACGAATAAAGATCTTTTGAAGGAAATAGAGCTGGGTAACTTCCGGATGGACCTTTACCATCGCCTCAGTGTTATCCTGATCAACGTTCCGCCGCTGGTTGACCGCAAAGACGATATACCCTTGCTCACGCAAAATTTCCTCGAAGAAATTTGCAGCGAATATGGTATGCCGGTAAAAAAAATATCCGATGGAGCGCTGGAAGCACTGAAATCGCTCCCGTGGACGGGGAATATCCGCGAATTACGCAACATGGTTGAACGCCTCATTAGTTTGAGCGACAAAACCATCACTGACAATGATGTACGATCGTTCGCCAACCCGGCAGGCCCGGTCACCGCGATGAACGGTTCGGCGGCTGCGGCCCCGCAAACTAATTTCGACCAGTTTGCCAATTTCCAGGAATATAAAGATTATGCTGAACGTGAATACATTAAGTTCAAGCTGGAAAAGAATAATTGGAACGTATCCAAAACAGCAGATGATATTGACATACAACGCAGTCACCTATACAGTAAAATCGAGAAATACGGACTAAAACGGGGAGAATAGCATTGTTGCTATATCTCTTTTAAATGCGAATACGTATAACTGATACTATGAAAAACGTTCTTTTTTTGATCATGGGCATTTGCGCCGCTATTGGCGTGCGTGCCGCAAACAAGCCGGATACCTCCTTATCGGCCTATATCGCTTCCAAAAGCTATATATCGCTGGCCGACCGTACAAAGCTTCCTGAAAGCATACGCAAAAACTATGGCGTTATTATGAACTGTCTTGGGAAGATGGACATCGAAAAGGCCTGGTACACTTCGCCTAAGGGTATCCATGAATCGGCAACAAGCATCAGCATCGTATGCCTGAATATCGACGGCATCAAGATGCAGAAACAGCTGAGCGAGCGGGAAAAAGCCATCGATACGGTTGTGAACGGGCAAAGAATGATCCTCCAATTCGTTAACAATGCAAGCGGGAATCCAAGCGGGAAAGATGGTGTTCTGATCCTGGACAAACAAACCCGGCAGGTAACGTATAAGCTATTGGAGTAGCCAGGCACGATCACATAAAATTCCGGCCTTTGTGAAATATCCTGTTTACGGTGTTTTCACTTGGCGGTATGGTATTGCGTTCATTTGGGATCGCGGCTGATATTTCGTCGGCCCTCGATAAAGTAAGTACCGGAACATCTGTGTATTCCGGTGTCAGCTTACGCAGCAGAACGGATAAGTTGTAACATTTGTTGACGACGACATGGATAACCTTGCCTTCTATTTGCACCTTTCCATCCACCATCAATAGGCGTGTCTGTAATATTTCCTTGCGGTATTGCTCAAATTTGTCCGCCCAAACAACAAGGTTCGCAAAACCGGTCTCATCTTCTATGGTAATGAATAATACCCCTTTCGCCGTTCCGGGGCGCTGACGGACCGTGACCAGGCCGGCTACCTTTACTACATCGCCGTCTTTAAGTTCAGGAAGCCTCCTTGTTTCAAGCACATGGAGCATATCCAATTTCTCCCGGACAAAGCTTACCGGGTGCGCTTTGAGTGATAATCCTGTCGAGGCATAATCCTGTACCACATGTTCGGCCTGCGACATAAACGGCAGGCTGATCTGCCCCTCAAACACGCTTTCTGATGGCTGCCCGCTGAACAGACCGATAGGTTTATCACTTAGTGCGGGTACTTCCCATAAGGCTCCGCGGCGATCCAATTGTATGGATCGGAAAGCATCGGCATCGGCTAATTTCTCGATAGCTGCCTGTGGAATTCCCGCATCGCTTAATTGGCTGATACTGTTATAGCCGGCTCCCCTCCGCTCAGTCAGTAACTGCATATCCTGCTCGCTAAGACCTTTTACCTGCCGGAAGCCCAGCCGGACAGCACAGTATTTCCCGTCTTTTTCTTCAAGCGTATTATCCCACAGGGAATGATTGACATCAACGGGCCGTATCACTACTCCATGTTTGCGCGCATCGATCACGATCTGTGCTGGTTGATAAAACCCCATAGGCTGGCTGTTGAGCAATGCCGCCGTAAACACATCAGGGTGATGGCATTTGAGCCAGCAGGAAATGTAAACCAGGTAGGCAAAACTGATGGCATGGCTCTCGGGAAAGCCATAGCTGCCAAAACCTTCCAGTTGTTTGAAAACACGGCTTGCGAATTCTTCCTTATAACCGCGAGCCAACATGCCACTAATTAACTTCTTCCGGTGTAAACTAACCTCGCCTTTAGCCTTAAAGGTCGCCATATTGCGCCGCAGCTGATCAGCCTCTGCAGGTGTATAACCCGCAGCTTTTATTGCCAGCTCCATTGCCTGTTCCTGGAACAGGGGTACTCCTTTAGTCCTTTCGAGTATTTCCTTTATATCGTCTGATGGGTATTCTATCGGATCAATGCCGTCCCGCCTGCGCAAATAAGGGTGCACCATATCCCCTTGTATAGGTCCCGGGCGTACAATGGCTACTTCAATAGCCAGGTCGTAAAAGTTCCTCGGTTTTAACCGCGGCAGCATGGACATCTGTGCGCGGCTTTCGATCTGGAAGACGCCCAAAGTATCCGCATCGCAGATCATGTCATAAACTTTTGGGTCGTCATGAGGAACATTGGCCAAAGTAAGATCAAGCCCCTTATGCTGTTTTGCCAGATCAAAGGCTTTGCGTATGCAGGTAAGCATTCCTAACCCAAGCACATCGACTTTTAAAATCCCCAGGTCTTCCAGATCATCTTTATTCCATTCCAGCTGGGTGCGGTCTTCCATGCGGGCATTCATCACCGGGCAAATGTCCGAAAGCTTGCATCGCATGATCACAAAGCCCCCGGTATGCTGTCCCAACTGTCGCGGGAAGCCCATTAATTGTTCGGTGATCTCAAGCACTTTATACAAATGCGGGTCATCGGGATTGAGGCCCTGGTCAATTAACCGCTGCCTGTCAAAGCCGTCTTCCGTAAAATCCCATACCAGCCCGCCTATGCGTTTGATTGTATCGTCCGACAACCCCATTGCCTTGCCCACATCACGGATAGCGCCCTTATGTCTTTCCTGTGTTACAGTGGCAACAATACCGGCATATTCCCGTCCGTAGGTTTGGTATATCCATTGGATGATCTCCTCGCGGCGCTCATGTTCAAAGTCAACGTCCACATCGGGCCATTCGTCACGGGCATCGGACATAAATCTTGAAAAAAGCATTTTTTGTTCCGTTGGATTGACAGGTGTTATCCCCAGGCAAAAACAAACCGAGCAATTGGCCGCAGATCCACGACCCTGGTGCAGAATGCCGAGTTCTTCGGCTTTTTGCGTGTATTCATATATCCGCAAAAAATAGGGAGCCAGTTTACGTTTTTTGAAAAAAGCAAGCTCGAATTGTACCTGCTTGATGTGCCTGGGTTTCATTTTGAGTCCCAATCGCTTTTTGGCGCCCGCCCAGGTAAGTTCGGCAAGATGCTCATCGGCGCTGCGGCCGTCCGGACTTTTCCATTCGGGTTCAAGATATTTCAGCGTATCCAATGAGAATCGGCAGGCATCCGTTATTTCATCTATCCGCAGGATTGCATCAGGATATTTCCGGAATAACCGTCCCATTTCATCTATTTCCTTAAGATGCCGCTCGGCATTGGCGTGCAGCCTGAACCCGGCGGTGCTGATGGTGCATTTCTCGCGTACACAGGTAACAATATCCTGCAATTCGCGGCGATGGGCGTTATGGTAATGCACGTCATTGGTTGCTACCATAGAGATACCCAATTGAGAGATGCGATAGAGCCGCTTCTCATCATTTCCGTTATACAGGAAATTAGCCGCGATATATAACTCGTTGCCCAATGCGGCTTTGTATTCTTTTATGTTTCGTTTGAAATCATCATTGAAATTAAAACGGCCATTGAGCGAATCAGGCGGGACAACTATAAACTTGATACCTTCAGCATTTTCAAAAACATCCTTTTTATATAAATCACACTTCCCCTTTTCGGTGCGGAGATTGCCCTTGCTCAGGATAGCGCACAAGCGCCCCCAGGCTGTAATGTTAGTGGGATATGCCAATAGATCGGGACCGTCGAGCAAGCACAGACGGCATGCCGGTATGAATTGAATATTTTCGGAAGCCTTTGCAACTTTAAAGGCGCGAACTACTCCGGCTACAGTATTCCGGTCTGTGATGGCAATAGCTTTATATCCCAGCCTGATAGCCTCGCGCACCAATTCTTCGGGGTGCGAACCGCCCCGCAGAAAGCTAAAATTGCTGGTTACCTGTAGCTCTGAATATGCCATACCTCACGCAAAAAATCCATGAATAAACCATTGCCCGGTTTGATCGCCTGAATAATGCCCTGACCGGAACACCCAATATCTTCGGCCCTTTTCATCTTCAACCCGGTAATAATCGCGGTGTTCGCCCTGTTCCAGCCACCACTCCCGTTCAATACGTTCGGGACCGTCAGCCTTACTCACCTTATGAACAATATTTTTATAGACGAACAGCATCGGCGGGTTATCGGGCAGCAAGGCTGTAACATCTATACGTTCGGGGCGGGATAATAACAATGATGGCCGTGATCGGTCGGTGCGCCATTCGGTTGTGCGTTTATCCTGCAGCGACAATGCAGGTTTTACCGAACGTTCGGGCCAGTAATGTTCCTGCGGCAGGTAGCGGCGGATATTGCCGGTCCCTACTTTGTTTGCCAGCCTGTCGAGCAGTTCAGCCAACCCGGTGTCTTCAAGGCCGCCACTTTCGGGCGACCAAAGCATTTCCTGTTCCGGATCTGCTTCTTCAACTTTAGTGGCATCAAGAGTGAACAATTCAATTCCCAAATCCGGTTCGATAGAAGATATTTTAAGCTCAAATAATCTGAATAAATGATTCACAAAATGCGATGCTTTGCCCGTCCCGATGCTTACCTGAAGTACCTTGCCATCCAGCCGGTAGCATTTTAAAACCGCGCTGCGTAAACCCAGCCCTTCACCTTCCAGTCGCCGGCATAGGTTCTCCAGCAGTGTCTTTATCGCGATCTCAATACCGGTAGCTGTGCGTATAGGCTCCAGGCAGGGTAACCGTTCGTGGTAAGGCTCAATGGGTTGCAGCAGATCAAGCGGTTCATCCTCATTACCCAGGGCCTGGTCAAGGCGCAAAAGCAGTTGCGTACCGAAGCGCCTTCGTAAAACCGAGCGCCCGATACCCATGAAGCTTTTGATAGTATAAAAACCCAGCTTTTTCAGTCGTTCCAGGGTTTCTATTTCCAAACGGAGTGCCATAGGCGGAAGCAATAATAATGCTCCTGCCTGTTCACCCGGTTCAATAATCGGCTTATCCTTTCCAAAACGAGCTACCGCCCATGCCGCGCCAAGTGTATCGGCCATTGCGCCGCGGGCATCGTAACCTTTGCTTCGCAATACTTTGATGATGTTACCGAGATACGCGCGTTCGCCGCCCCACAGGTGCGCACAACCCGAAATATCCAGTATCAAACCATCGGGCATATCTATCGCAACCAACGGGGTGTAGCGGATGCACCATTCACCCAAAGCCTTCAGCAGTTTGGCTTCTTTGCCGGGGATATGATCGGCCATTTCAAGCGACGGCACAACAGCTCTTGCATCGGCTAAGGCCATGCCCGGTGATATTCCCTGCGCTTCCGCCAGCGGATTAGCAGCAGTGATCAGCATCCGTCCGTGTTCGGGTGCGGCGAAAACAAAAGGCAGGGTTTTCAGTTCGGGCCGGCGGAGCGTCAGCCAGTCCGTTGTTAAATGACGAAACCATATCGAAACAAAACGCTTTTGCATATTCAGCCAATTTGCCGTACAAATTCATGAATAGCAGCTTCTTTATTAACCTGTACAAACCGCCCTTCAGCCCATTCCAACTGCCAGCTGCCCGGATTGCCGTTCCGTACTTTAAGCAGGTCAACCTGCCCGCGGGGATAACCTACTCCGGGCAGTCCGTCTTCGGTTTCGCTTGGCAAAGGCGATATCTGCCAGCGGGCCACGCAGGTACTTGTCCCCGCCTTTCGTGGATCATTCCTTAAAATAAAACCGGTCACTTTGCTGTTCTCGACCGCCAGTTGCAGCCTGCGTGATTCGGCAAAGCTGATGTCCCGCAACTCGGCTATTACAGCAGACAGGCCTTCGCATTTCAAAGCTTCTTCGGCAACCCAAAGCACATCTCTTTCTTTTTGCACATCGATAAAGATCATACGGTCGGGCTCGGTATTAAAAGCCATCAGCGAAGGCGGAAATAGTTCCCTGCCAACTCCTATCCACAGGCAGGCGCCGCCTTTTTCCATCAGCGAACCCAATATGCCGGCTATAAAACCAGAGCTTGCCGCAACATGTTCGGGCGAAGGGCACATCATTTCATGGATAGCGCCCACCGGGAAAACGCCGTTCGGAAAAGCTGATTCAATATCACCCAAGCCAATGCTGCTCACACCACCTGCAGAAGGCGGGTTAAACCCTTCCATGAGCAAAATATCTTTTCTCAGCTTATTGATGATATCCTGTTTGGTATTCAGCATAACTACAACGGGATAACAAAATTGCTAAAAATATTAGTATTATTACCAAATTATTTTCAAATTTGTTTCATCATGATCAGAAATATAGGCTTAATAACAGAGGCAAAAGTTTGGTTGAAACATCAGGACCGCCCGGGTGAGATCATTCGCGTGGCGCTGGATAAGGGTATCGGCAGCAAAACCATTGCTTACAATTTATATCATGCATTTGAAAATGATCCCGAATACCTTGGCAGGATATTATTCGATGAGGAAGGTTATTGGATATACGACGGTTCGATCCTGAGCATCACCGAGCAGGAACAGTTGGCGAAATTCATCATTAATTATGTGAAAAAGCATGCCAGAGCTGCTTCTGTTGAAGAATTGTAACAAATCAATAATTTAGTTAAATTTGTTAAAGACATGATGAAAACGATTCAATTGAACAACGCAGTTTGGAAAGAGGGCGAATATTACGTCGCTCAATGTCTGAATGTGGATATTTCAAGTTTTGGAGATACCAAACAGGAGGCATTGGATAATTTAGAAGAGGCATTGGAGCTCTATTTTGAAAATAATGAGCATCCCGAAGTAACAGTAATAGAGAAACCTGAAATAGTCGGCTCTGTTCTGAAATATGCCTAAGCTTTACTCATCTGATCACATAATCAAGGTGCTAAACTTTCACGGATTTTCTTTTGTATCTCAAAAGGGCAGTCATGTTAAACTGAAAAAGCCAGGTGATCCTGTTCTCACAGTTATTGTCCCCGCTAACAGGAAAGAAATACCAACAGGAACCTTCCGTTCCATTCTGCGTCAATCTTCATTAACGGAAGCTGATTTTAAATAAGATAATACCTAATATATCCTTTCATCATATTTGATTTAATCAATCTTGTTTCTATCTTTAGTTGACCCCGATTTTGACCCAAATCATAACCCATCACTAAAGCTATTATGCACGAACAACATCAATTGCCACCCCCTGTCCAAATGCTGAACATGATCACCGGTTTCTGGACCGCGTCCTGTATTTACAACGCTGCCAGGCTCAATATTGCCGATCTGCTTGAAGACGGCCCAAAATCCGTTGAACGATTGGCTAAAGAAACCGGCACGCACGCTCCCTCACTGTATAGATTATTACGCGCGCTGGCAGGCGCCGGCGTTTTCACCCAAAATGAAAAAGGAGAATTCGCCAATACTACTTTAAGCCTGACATTGCTGGAGGATGTGCCCGGGTCGATGAAGGCAATGGCCAAAGCACAGCTTGGCGATCATTACAAAGCCTGGGGTAACCTGAAATATAGCCTGAAGACAGGCGATATTGCATTCGACCATGCAGAAGGGATGACGATCTGGGAGTATTATGAGAAGCACCCTGACGATGGCCTGAACTTCATGAAAGCGATGACCGGTTTGACCGGTGCCGTGATAGCTGAAGTGGTACCGGCTTATGATTTTTCGCAATTTAAGACTATCGTGGATATTGGCGGTGGCAACGGGGCGTTCCTGATGGCGGTGCTGAACGCAGCCCCGCATGCCAGGGGAATCGTTTTCGACCAGGAATATGTGGTAAAGGAAACACAAAAAGAACTGATCATGAAAGATTTTGCCGCAAGGTGTAATGTGGAAGCGGGCAGTTTCTTCAATCATGTTCCGGCAGGCGCCGATGCCTACCTGATGAAACTGGTGCTGCACGACTGGAACGACATGCAGGCGATGACCATACTTACGAGTTGCAGTAATGCTATGCGTAAAGATAGTAAATTACTTATCGTTGAGGCACTTATACCCGAAGGTAATACTCCCCATCCCGGCAAATTTATGGATATTAATATGATGGCTATGACGGGTGGAAAAGAACGTACTGAAAAGGAATTTTGCGAACTATTCGCCTATGCCGGGTTGAAGTTATCCAGAGTTATTCATACACATTCGCCTGTGTTCAGCATTCTCGAGGTGATTAAGGCATAATTGGCCACCGGGTTTGTTTAGCCCATCGGAAATCTCGTCCTAAAACGCTACTTTTGCGCCTCAAATGGAGCACATTCGTAATTTTTGTATCATCGCGCATATCGACCACGGCAAAAGCACTTTAGCCGATCGCCTGCTGGAATATACCAATACTATTACCCAGCGCGAGGCCCAGGCCCAGTTGCTGGACGATATGGACCTGGAGCGCGAGCGCGGCATTACCATCAAGAGCCACGCGATACAGATGGATTACGAACTGGACGGCCAGAAATATGTGCTGAACCTGATCGATACGCCAGGGCACGTGGATTTCTCTTACGAGGTGTCGCGCTCTATCGCTGCCTGCGAAGGTGCATTGCTTATTGTCGATGCCTCACAGGGTATCCAGGCGCAAACCATTTCAAACCTGTATTTGGCGTTGGAGAATGACCTGGAAATTATCCCGGTTCTGAATAAAATGGACCTTCCCGGCGCTATGCCTGAAGAAGTTAAAGACCAGATCGTTGATCTGATCGGCTGCAAACGGGAAGAAATATTGGCGGCATCCGGTAAGACCGGTATGGGCGTGCATGATATCCTGAGAGCGATCATTGAGCGTGTCCCCGCACCAATTGGTGACCCGAAAGCACCGCTGCAGGCGTTGATATTTGACTCAGTATTCAATTCTTTCCGCGGCATTATAGCTTATTATAAGATCGTTAATGGTGAGATCCGTAAGGGAGATAAAGTAAAATTTGTTGCAACGGAAAAGCAATACATAGCTGATGAGGTAGGAACGCTGAAACTTAACCAGTTGCCTAAAGAGGTGATCAAAACCGGCGACGTAGGTTATATCATATCAGGTATTAAGGAAGCGCGTGAGGTAAAGGTTGGTGATACGATAACTCATGTCGACCGCCCTTGTGCCGAAGGTATCCAGGGTTTCGAAGAAGTGAAACCAATGGTGTTCGCTGGAATTTACCCGGTCGATACGGAAGATTTTGAAGAACTGCGCGAGTCGATGGCCAAATTGCAATTGAACGATGCTTCACTCGTTTTTGAGCCTGAGTCCTCAGCAGCCTTAGGCTTTGGCTTCCGCTGCGGTTTCCTGGGCATGCTGCACATGGAGATCATCCAGGAGCGACTGGAACGTGAATTCGACATGACGGTGATCACTACCGTACCGAACGTGTCATACAAGGCGTTCACTACCAAGGGCGAAGAACTACATGTAAACAACCCGTCCGATCTGCCCGACCCCAGTAAACTGGACTTTGTCGAAGAACCATATATCAAAGCATCAATCATTACCAAGGCCGAATTTGTCGGCCCGGTGATGTCGCTTTGTATTCAAAAACGCGGCGTTATTACGCACCAATCTTATCTGACGTCCGATCGCGTTGAGCTTACCTTTGAGATGCCGATGGGCGAGATCGTATTCGATTTTTATGATAAACTGAAGACTATTTCAAAAGGCTACGCTTCGTTCGATTATCACCAGATAGGCTATCGTCAGTCCGACCTGGTGCGATTGGATATCCGCCTCAACAGCGAACCTGTGGACGCATTATCATCATTGATCCACCGCAGCAACGCTTACGATTTCGGCAAAAAGATATGTGAAAAGCTGAAGGAACTATTGCCGCGTCAACAGTTCGAGATCATCATTCAAGCCTCCATCGGCGCCAAGATCATTGCGCGTGAAACCGTAAAAGCCTTGCGTAAGGACGTAACGGCCAAGTGTTATGGTGGTGATATTTCGCGTAAGCGCAAGCTGCTCGAGAAACAGAAAAAAGGCAAGAAACGCATGCGCCAGGTAGGCAATGTGGAAATACCGCAATCGGCGTTCATGGCGGTGCTGAAATTAGATTAAGCCCCCTTGCCCCCTGAAGGGGGAACTATGGTGGGTCAAATGTTATATTAACTCCCCCTTTAGGGGGACGGGGGGCAAATGAATTTACTCGACGGAAAATACGTATCAGAAAAGCTGAAGGTTGAAATAGCCGAAGAAGCCGCAAAATTATTGGAAAAGACGGGCCGTAAGCCGCATTTGGTGGCTGTGCTGGTCGGGCATGATGGCGGAAGTGAGACCTATGTGGCCAGCAAGATGAAGAATTGCGAAAAGGTAGGTTTTAAATCGACGCTGGTGCGCTATGAAGATACGGTAAGCGAAGAAGAACTGCTTGCTAAAGTAGCTGAACTAAATGCAGATACAGATATTGACGGCATCATAGTCCAATTGCCTTTACCAAAACACATCGACCCGGAAAAAGTGACCGAGAAGATCGATCACCGCAAGGATGTGGACGGCTTCCATCCTATCAATTTGGGCCGCATGCAGCGCAATTTACCTTCGTTTATACCGGCAACGCCTTATGGTATTACGCTGATGCTGAAGGAATACAATATCGATACCGTCGGAAAACACTGTGTGGTGGTAGGCCGCAGCAATATCGTAGGTTCGCCTATGAGTATCCTGATGGCACGCAATACTTATCCGGGCAATTGTACCGTCACTGTTTGTCATAGCCGGACGCCGAACATTAAAGATTTTACCTTACAGGCAGATATCCTGATCGTTGCCATAGGAAAAAAGAATTTTATAACAGCGGATATGGTTAAGGACGGCGTTGTGATAGTAGATGTCGGCATGAACCGTGAAGTGTCGGCTGTTACGAAATCCGGTTATAAACTGTACGGTGACGTAGATTTTGATAACGTCGCTCCCAAAACATCCTGGATCACCCCCGTTCCCGGCGGCGTCGGGCTAATGACCATTATTGGTTTACTGAAGAATACCTTGGCTTCGGCGAATAAAGAAGTCTATCAATGAGTTGATTAGGTTGAGTAAGTTGGATTAAGTTGATTGTGTTAAAAATCGCGACTTAATTAACCACTCACTTAATCAACTCAATCAACTACCGCAGGTACTCCTGCGGAATAATATTATCCTCATTCTCATCGCACCAGGCTACCGAGGTAATGCGCCAGTTGCCATCAACGCGAACAAATTGCATTAAGCAAACCCCGCGCGG
>JAFDZL010000339.1 GCA_018266935.1 Bacteroidota bacterium
GCGTGTAAATAAATATCGGGCGTATCTTCATGATGGCCGCCAAACGGATCGGCGGGCGCATGTATTCAGAGAAGATCAGGAATGTCGCGCCAAAAGGAATGATACCTTTTGTGGTCAGCGCCATGCCGTTCAATACTGAGCCCATTGCATGCTCGCGGATACCGAAGTGGAAATTACGGCCATCGCGATGCTCAACAGTAAAAGACGTGTAATCCTTCAAATTGGTATCGGTTGACGGCGCCAGGTCGGCCGAGCCGCCGAACATATTCGGCAATTTCGCGGCGATAGCGTTCAATACCTTGCCCGATGCCTGGCGGGTGGCCATTTTTCCTTCGGGCTTGAATACCGGCAGATCGGCATCCCAGCCTTTTGGCAGTTCGCCTTTTTCAAGGGCCTTGTATTCGGCAGCCAGCTCGGGGAATTTCTTTTCGTATTCGGCGAACAGATCATCCCATTTATGCTCGGTACCGGCACCCTTAGCACCGCAATCGTGATAGTATTTTAATACTTCATCCGGCACTATGAATGATTGCTCCGGATCGAAGCCGAAGAACTTTTTAACCAGCTTTAATTCATCGGCTCCAAGCGGCGAACCGTGTGCACCGGCAGTATCCACTTTGTTCGGGCTGCCATAGGCAATATGCGAACGAACCTTAATGAGCGACGGTTTGCTGACCTCGACACGCGCATTGTCGATGGCATTTGAAATAGCATCAATATCATTGGCGTCAGCCACCTCCTGTACATGCCATCCGTACGAACGGAAACGAGCGGCGACATCCTCGTTGAATGTGATGTCGGTGTCGCCTTCTATCGAGATGTGGTTATCATCATAAATATATATGATGTTGCCCAGCTCCAGGTGACCGGCTAAAGAAGCGGCCTCCGAAGCAACGCCTTCCATCAGGTCGCCATCACTGCAGATAGCATAGATCTTATAATCGAACAGGTTGAAACCAGGTTTGTTATAACGCGCAGCCAGGTGTTTCTGACTGATGGCGAAACCTACGCCATTCGCAAAACCCTGCCCCAGCGGACCGGTGGTTACTTCGATACCATCCAGCAGGCCATATTCGGGGTGACCGGCGGTTTTGCTGTGCAGCTGCCTGAAATTCTTAATATCGTCAAGTGTGATGTTATAGCCCGTGAGGTACAAAAAGCTGTACTGGAACATACAGGCATGCCCCGCAGAAAGAATAAACCTGTCGCGGTTGGCCCAATGCGGGTTTTTAGGATTATAATGCATGAACTGCGACCACAGCACGTGCCCTATTGGCGCTAAAGCCATCGGTGTGCCAGGGTGACCGGAATTTGCTTTTTGAACGGCGTCGGCAGACAATACTCGTACCGTATCTATCGCTAACTGTTCTATATTTTTGGTTTCTGTACTCATATCTTATTCAATTGTTGTGCAGGAAAATCTATTCTACTAATGTTGGTATAGCGGTGATCAGGTCGTGACGTTCATCCTTCAGCCAAAGCCTCGCGCCGCCTTTGATCCCCTGCTGGTTGGTGACTATTTTAATGTTCTTTTCGAGCTTAAAATTCAGTTTGTCTGAATTACCCCCGCCAATATATAAAGTATCGTAATTGACAACTGTTTTGATAACTTTCAAAACCTTCTTCATGCGGTTATTCCACTTCTTCACGCCTTCTTTCTGCAAAGCTTTGTCACCGATATACTCATCGTAATCTTTGCCTTTTGAGATGGGGTGGTGCGAGATTTCCAGGTGAGGCATCAGTTGTCCGTCAACCAGCAGCGCCGTTCCGAAACCAGTCCCCAATGTAACCACCATTTCAAGGCCTTTGCCGCTCACCAGGCCGAGCCCCTGCATATCGGCGTCGTTGACAACACGCGCGGGTTTGCCCAACTCCTGCTCTAATTTTTTTGCCAGGTCGAAATCCTTCCAGGCTTCGCTTCCAAGATTCGGAGCCGTTTTGATAACGCCGCGTTTTACATAGCCGGGAAAGCCAACGGAAACCAGGTCGTATGCCGGAAAATCTTTTACGAGGTTTTTGATGGTTGCCACCATGTTCTCCGGTGTCGATGGCATAGGCGTTGGCGTTTTATCATAGGCCATTTGCAGCTCACCTTTTGCGTTTAATATGGTAGCCTTAACGTGCGATCCACCAATATCTATAGAAAGAATCTTTGATGATGCGTTTGCGTCTTTTTTCATGAAATAACTGGGAAGTTTATATTGGTTTTAATTGATTGCAAGGGTTGTAAAACAGTTAGTGTCAAAATTACAACAACAATAGTTTAAATCGGTGGTTTTTGTCCTGATTTTTATCTACATAACGTAAATTTCTTCCAGGTAAAAATATATCCAAACAAGTACATGCCGCGGGCGGCGGTGCAATATTAAGCAAATTAGATTTGGGAACAATATCCGCCGTAAATTTATATATGATATTGTAAGCTGAAAGCGGAAAGCGGAAAGCAGAAAGACCAAGCAAGAGAAATCGGAGCCTTCTGCTTATTCTACCCCTTTTACTTTCATAGGCAGGATGTAGATCGCTTTGGACGCGGTGATGAAAAGCTCATTCTTGTGCTTTCCCGCAAAACACAGGTTTGCCGTCCAGGGTTCGGGGATATCGATATGAGCTATTTGCTCTCCTTTGGGATTAAAGACGGTTACGCCTTTGCCGGTCAGATAGACATTGCCTTTTTCGTCCAATGTCATGCCATCGGAGCCTAATTCACAGAATAGTTGTTTATCGGTGAGCTTCCCATCCGGTTGAATAGCGTATTTAAAAGTCTTATTGGCGGCGATGTCGGCTACGTACAGGTATTTGCCGTCGGGTGTGCCGACGATACCGTTGGGTTGTTTCATGTCGTTGACTACAATTACAGGTGTATGACTGCCTTTTGGTAAATAATAAACATCCTGGCTTTGCAGGTCGGGCTTTTTGCGGGTCCACCAATCGCGCTGATAATAGGGATCGGTGATGTACATATCCCCCTTAGGCGTTACCCAAACATCGTTCGGGCCGTTCATCAGTTTGCCGTTGTAGTCATTTATCAAGACTGTTATCTTTTTCTTCGGGCTGATCGATATTAACTGGTCGTGCTCATCCGCGCAACTGATCAGGTTACCTTTAGCATCGAAATAAGTCCCGTTCGAGCGCAAGGTACTATCCATCCAAAGAGATAATTTGCCATCAACACTGTATTCCCATATCTGGTTATTGGGCTGATCGGTGAAGAAAACATTGCCTTTCTTATCCACCGAAGCGCCTTCGGTAAAGCTGAATTGTTTGGAGATGAGTTTTGGCCTGGCTGTTGAATCGAAGAGTCCCTGGGCGAATAAATGGATACTGGCTAAGGAAAAAATAGATAAGATAAATGTCTTTTTCATCACTATTTTGATTATTTTCCATTTAAGGGAATTATTGTCGCAGGCTCATAGTCGGAGCTTCATAATACAACCCCAAATCACTGAGAGCAATACAAACAGGAGCCTTGGTGATCCGAAGCTTAACCCTGCTTGTTGTAACGTCATAAGGTAGGCGTATCAGCCTATTCCCTCCAATACTGGTTGCATTAGCTATTTGTTTCCATTTCCCATCTTCCCATGCATCTATGGCTACGGAATCAATGCGCTGTCCTAATTTTATGTTTTCTCTTAATCTAATGATATTGAACGATTTTTGCTTCTTAAGATCAAGTATAAGTTCAGGTGTGTGTACTTTATCGTCCGTTGCCCAATAACTGTAGCGGCTATTATCCAGCAAGTTCGCCGGGCCGAATTTTTTATAGTTTCCGCCCCTCACATTGCTGGCTTTCAGCGTGGCGCCTTTGGCAAGATTAACCGCGAATGTTTTATTCAGATATTGACCGAATTCTTTCAGTTTAGCAACATCGTCTGCATTCAGTTGCCCGCTCTGGTCGGGTTCCAAACCTAAATCTAAACAGGCTCCCCTGCCCACGCTCATAAAATAAAGATTGATCAGCGAGTCGGCGGTTTTAGCTTTGCCATCCTGTGATTTATGGTAGAACCATCCCGGCCTGAACGGTACATCGCATTCGGCGGGCATCCAGTATTTACCGTCGCGCTGGCCTTCGGTACCTTCATAATCTTTGGTGAAACCGTTCCCGGGTTGTTTTCTCGGCTCAGGCGCGTGAGGCGTATAGGTTTCCCAGCAGGTTTCGCCTGCATGACCGGCCTCATTTCCGACCCAGCGCACATCCGGACCCACATCGCCAAAGATCACTGCATTGGGCTGCAGCCTGCGCGTGATATTCCAGGTGGTATCCCAGCCGTAATAGGTAGAGCGGTCGATCTTCCTTACTTCTTTTGCACCGCCGTAATAGCCATCGCCGCCGTTGGCGCCATCGTGCCAAACAATAAATAGCGGGCCGTAATTGCTTTCCAGTTCTTCTAATTGCTTACGGTAAACGTCGGTCACGTATGCCTTTTTGCCGTAAAGTGGACTGTTCCGGTCCCAGGGCGAGCAGTAAACACCCATCCTGACGCCGAGCTTGTCGCAGGCTTCACGGTATTCGCGCAGCAGATCGCCTTTGCCGTTTTTATAGGGACTTTGGGAGATATTGTGTTCCGTGGTTTTCGTCGGCCAAAGGCAAAAACCGTCGTGGTGCTTGGCGACCACAACGATCCCTTTAAAGCCACCCGCTTTCAATGCGCTGACGATCTGCATCGCGCTGAAATTTGGTGGATTGAATATCTTCGGGTCCTCATCGCCGTAACCCCATTCCTTATCAGTATAAGTATCCGGTCCGAAATGGATAATGCAATACATCTCGGTTTCCTGCCATTGGAGCTGGCCCCTGGTGGGCAGCGGGCCATACGGTTTTGGGGCAGACTGGCCGAAAGCCAATGAAATTAACGAACAGAATAACGTGGTAGCGATGATCTTCTTCACAGGAATATAATTGAGTTGCTAATGTAAGACTTTGTATATTATTTGCCGATTTTAACTTTTCATCGGCGAATTCAACCAATCATGAAAATCAGCGGTCGGATTTCCTATTTTTAGCGATATTTTGATCTATGAAGTATCTCTCCTTGATTTTCCTTGGCCTTTTTGCTGCTTCCGCCCTGAAAGCACAAACGCCGATATACAAAGACATGTCCAAACCGCTCGACGAGCGCGTTCACGACCTGGTTTCTAAACTGACCCTGGAAGAAAAAGTTTCACTGCTCGGTTACAACAGCAAAGCCATTCCGCGCCTGGGTATCCCGGCATATAACTGGTGGAACGAAGGTTTGCATGGCGTGGCGCGCGCCGGTGAAGCAACTATCTTCCCGCAGGCCATCGGTATGGCGGCTACCTTTAATGATAACCTTGTAAAACAGGTTTCGACCGTAATTTCGACCGAAGCGCGCGCCAAGTATAACCTGGCTATTGCACAGGACAGGCATTTGCAATATATGGGCCTCACCTTCTGGACGCCCAACATCAATATCTTCCGCGACCCGCGCTGGGGACGCGGGCAGGAAACCTACGGCGAGGATCCCTACCTGACAGCAACCATTGGGTCGGCTGTTGTGCGGGGTTTGCAGGGCGACGATCCGGATCACCTGAAGGCCTCGGCTACTGCCAAACATTTCGTTGTGCACAGCGGCCCTGAAGCGGTGCGCGATCATTTCGACGCCATTGTGGATGAAAAGGATTTCCGCGAAACCTACCTGTATGCCTTTCACGCGCTGGTGAGCGGCGCCCATGTGGAATCGGTGATGACCGCCTACACCAGTGTGAATGGCATACCAAACTCCGTCAACAAAATGCTGCTGACGGACATTTTGCGCAAAGAATGGGGCTTTAAGGGCCATATGGTAACGGATTGGGGGTGCAAGGGCGACGACTGCGGTGCGCAGGAATAGTTGCGCGGGCCGGGGGAAGCCACTGAGGGGGCGA
>JAFDZL010000033.1 GCA_018266935.1 Bacteroidota bacterium
GTTGCCGTCGGGTCGGTATGCCTGATTATACTTTTTATCTGATCAGTAAAAGCTTTATGATGAGCGGTCATTACACAAATATACACAATAAGAATACATTGTCGTTTTTCCTGAATTCTACCGCATTCTCAAAAACAAATCCCATAATTCTTACCTTTAGGCATTATGTTACCCCTGCTTGTTTCCGCCCAGATCCGCGAAGCTGATGCCTATACCATCGCCCATGAGCCGATTGCCTCAATTGACCTGATGGAGCGGGCTTCTAAGGCTTTTGTGGGCTGGTTTGTCAATCATTTCCCTGAAAGAAACAAAAGCATTTCGGTTTATTGCGGTACAGGAAATAATGGCGGCGACGGGCTGGCTATAGCGCGCATGCTTGATCAGCATGGGTATCAAAAGCTAAATGTTCATATTGCGCGGTTTTCGGACAAATCGACAATTGACTTCAATACCAATCTGGACCGCTTAAAAGCGACAACCGTGCCTGTTTACGAGATCAAACCCGGCGAGGACTTTGGCGAAGAAAAAGCGGAGATCATCATCGGCGCGCTGATCGGGACAGGCTTAAGCAAACCCTTGTCAGGCGATTTTAAGCGGCTGGTTACCTGGCTGAATGATTTGAAACGGACCGTCGTATCAGTCGATGTCCCTGCCGGTTTATTTTCCGACGGCGAAATGCCGAAAGACGTCGTCGCCTTAAAGTCGGACCTGGTGATCACTTTCCAGCAGCCGAAGATTAATTTTCTTTTGCCCGAATCAGGCCCGTTCATCAAATGCTGGGAAGCGGTCAATATCGGCATCAGTGAAAAGTTTATCCGTTCGCTCAATTCGCAATACCAATTGGTCGAAGAAAAAGATATCCGGGCGAAACTGAAACCCCGGCAGCGCTTCAGCAATAAGGGCACCTATGGCCATGCACTGATCATAGCCGGTCAGCCTGAGACGATGGGCGCGGCACTATTAGCTTCGTCGGCTTGCGCTTATACCGGCGCCGGGCTGACGACGGCCTGCATCCCCGAAAGCGGCCTCAGAGCCCTCAACAGTTATCATCCTGAAATAATGGCCATTGTTCGGGAAGAAAATAAACTGCCGGATATAGAATGGACTAAATTCAGTACAATTGCCATCGGTCCGGGTCTTGGAAAGGACAATGCTTCGTTATATCTGTTGTCAAACGTACTTGAGAATTACGACCGGCCCATGGTCTTAGATGCCGATGCGTTGAACATGGTAGCGGAAAATCCAAACCTCTGGAACCATGTGCCGGGAGGCTCCATCATTACCCCCCACATGAAGGAATTCGACAGGCTTTTCGGCGAACATGAGAACTGGTGGCAACGGCTGCAAACCGGCCGGAAAAAAGCTAAGGAACACCGGATATACATCGTCCTCAAGAACGACTATACGATCACCATCGCCCCGGACGACAAGCTATTTTTCAACTCAACAAGCAACCCGGCGATGGCCAGCGGAGGCATGGGAGATGTGCTCACCGGCATAATTGCAGGGTTATTGGCACAGCAATACAGCGCTGAAGATGCGTGTATCGCAGGCATTTTTATTCATGGTAAAGCAGGTGACGAACTGGCCCTTCCAAACCGGATGTACGTGGTTTTACCGGGCCGGCTGATCACGCAGCTACCGGTCACGATGGCCAAATTACTGGCATAAAAAAAGGCGGCCGTAGTATTATCCGGTCGCCTTTTTAATTAATATTAACTGATCTTATAAAGAACGAAATACTCGTAATTGTGTATGTTTAGAAGACGTGCTTTAGGTGTTTTTGTTACATCAGTATGCACTATCTGACGTTTATTTAACAAAAATTAACAATTCAACTGCACAATGTGTGCCAAAGTCACTTTTCGGGATAAAAAACAGCCCCGGAAACTTGCGTAACCAGGGCTTTATACGAGCCCCATATCTTGTTGGTTATTTGCCCATTACCATCAGATCGTCCAGGTGAGGTGTGGGACTTCCGCCGCGTGGTTCGAGCGTCACCGCGAAGGCGTCGGCGTACTCGACAGACTTCATTTCCTTCATATCCTTTGACGTGGTATCGGCATCGAAAACACCCAGGTCAACGGGCTTGCCCTTAACCAAAGCCCAAAGCTGGTACTGGTGGTCTTTGTCATTGGCGGGCATTTTGGCCGTAGCCATATCGATCCAAACCTTCTTATTAACCGGGCTCCAGGCAACAGTAAGCGCCGAAGCCGGTGACTTTTTCATACCTGCCAGGTGCATCATCTTGAACGACGCGTCGCGGAGCACGCCAATTTCACTATCCTTGAGGCTTACCGTATTGGCAATTTTCTGATTTTGGGATTGCAGCGCGGCTATCTGGTTGTTCGACTGGTCGATCTGCCGGTAGGCATTTACAAGTGCCACCACGCTTACAATAAGCAATACAAAGCACGCAGCGAAGGCGTATTTATAGATTGTCACCCGGCGGTCGCCTTGCATCGGGATGATCTTTGCCTCAGGCTTGTCTTCCTGTTTTACGCCGAATATCCTGTCATCAGCTAAATTGGTAACCAGGCTATTTAGAATTTTGCCTTTCAAATTTTCGGCAGGCTCAACGGCATTGGCTTCGGCATACATTTGCAGCGACCGCTCTATGGCTTCCAGTTCGGCTTTTATGGCCGGGTGCTTTGCTGCCATTGCCTCCACTTCGAGCTTTTCCTCGTGAGAGACGTCCCCCAGAACATAAAGTTCGAGGATCCCGGATTCAATATATGCCTTTATATCTTCCAATTCAATTAAAATATTTCCTCAGCTGCACTATGGCCATTCGTAAACGTGTTTTAATAGTACCAAGCGGCACGCCGAGTTCATCAGCGGCCTCCACATGCGTATAACCTTTAAAATATACCAGGTCGAGTATCGACTTTTGCTCCGGTTTCAGGGTGTCAACCAGGTCTTTCAGGCCCAAAAGCTCGGGCTTGTACACAGAGTTCCTTTGCTCGTCGATGAAATCTACGTTATTCTCAAGCTCCTGGTTTTTGCCCTGATTCTTAAAGTCTTTCGACCTGATCTTATCGATAGCTAAATTGCGGGCAATGTTAACCATCCAGGTGAACAGCCGGCCCTTCTCGGCGCTGTAACCGGCGAAGGAATTCCAGATCTTTACGAAAGTATCCTGGAGCACGTCTTCGGCGATGGCGGTATCAACTACTATGCGCGAGATCACACCGTACAGTGACGCCGAGTACATATCGTACAGCGCTTCTGCGGCTATCTTTTCACGATTGCGCAGCGCACGTATCAACTCCTCCTCGGATAGCGATATTTTGTGCTTTTTGGCCAAACCTGGGTGAAGATAGAAAGGTTTGCTCAGATTTCAAACAGGTGTTTCTCGGCGTGATACGACGAACGTACCAGCGGGCCGCTTTCCACGTACCTGAAACCCATATCCAGGCCAATTTGCTTGTATTTGGCGAATTGGTCGGGATGTATCCAATCGATCACCGGGTGGTGATTGCGTGTTGGCTGTAAATATTGACCTAAGGTCAAAATGTGAACGCCGGCATCAAGCAGGTCAGCCATTGCTTCCAAAACATCTTCTTCTGTTTCACCCAAACCCAGCATGACGCCCGATTTGGTACGAAGGCCTGCTTGAGAGATATGACGCAGGCAGTCGAGGCTGCGGTCATACTTGGCTTGTATGCGCACTTCCTTAGTCAGGCGGCGAACCGTCTCCAAGTTATGTGAAACTACTTCGGGCCGAACCTCAAGCACACGCTCCAGATTCTCCCAGATACCTCTGAAATCGGGAATAAGCGTTTCTAAAGTCGTTTCAGGGCTTTCCCTGCGAATTGCTTTTATAGTTTCGGCCCAGATGATGGAGCCGCCGTCCTTCAGGTCATCGCGGTCAACCGAAGTGATCACGCAATGCTTTACCTGCATCAGCTTCACGGAGTTGGCAACGCGGTTAGGCTCGTCCCAATCCACCGCGTGAGGCCTGCCCGTAGCTACTGCGCAGAATGAGCATGAACGGGTGCATATATTCCCAAGGATCATGAACGTGGCTGTGCCCGCACCCCAGCATTCGCCCATATTGGGGCAATTGCCGCTTTCGCAGATGGTGTGCAGCTTATGCGTATCAACCAAACCCCGCACATGCGCATACTCTTTACCCACGGGCAGTTTCACGCGCAGCCAGTCGGGCTTGCGCTGGGTTTGATTGGCGGGAATTACCGGCAATTCGATCATGGGTGCAAAGTTACGGAAAAGGTTGGAATGGTTGTACGGGTTGCAATAGTTGAAGCTGCTAAGTTTTACGATGTGCTGATCTTACAAGCCCAACGCCTGCAAAAAAGAGTTGCGGTAATTGGCTGCAATGGGAACCTCGCTTTGGCCGATGAACACCCGGTTGCCTTCCAAACGGTCGATCCTGCTTTTGTTAACTATAAACGATCGATGAGTTCGGATGAAAATCTCAGCTGGTAGTAGTCCGGTGAAAGTTGTGAACGACATTTTGGTTAAAATGGTCGTGCCTGGAGTTACGATCTTAGTATAATTTCCCTGCGCTTCGGCATAGAGGCAGTCGTTATGATCGATTTTGTAAACTTTTCCGTCCGACCTAACAAAAAAGTAATCCTGTATTATCTTTTTATCCGCGATAGCTCTGGCTGGCTGCTGTAATCTTTCTTTAGCCTTATCGACCGCAATGATAAAACGTTCCAATGAAAACGGCTTAAGCAGGTAGTCGCAGGCAGCGAGATCAAAGGCATTCAGTGCATACTCCTGGTAAGCGGTTGTGAAGATCACCAACGGTGGATCTTTTAAAGTGTTCAGGAAGCTGGTACCGCTTAATACGGGCATATTAATATCGAGAAAAACCAGGTCGGTTCTATGCGTTGAAAGAAATGCCTTTGCATCAAACGCGTTTCCGCATTCGCCAATAATATTCAGAAAGGGCAGGTGCGCGCAGTAGTTCCTGATGATACTTCTTGCAACAGGCTCGTCATCGACTATCAGGCAATTGATCTGCATTATTCTTTTATTTTGAGAAGAAGGTCAACCCGGTATTGATCTTGTTCCATGTATTGCTCCAGTTTATA
>JAFDZL010000340.1 GCA_018266935.1 Bacteroidota bacterium
AACAGATGGACTATTTTATGGATCAGCCCCTGGGCTTTGATAAAGAGGCCGTTGTCAACGTTCCTTTCCGGGTAGATACTACGCTAATGGGCAAAATGGATTACCTGAAACGGCAGTTAATGTCAACCGGCGGCGTGCAAACCGTCAGCCTGAGTACCAACACACCCGTCGAAAATGGTAACGATAACTGGAGCACGCTGAAATTCGACCACGCGGTGAAAGAAACCGATTTTAAGGTCATTACGAGGTTTGCCGACGAAGAATACGTGCCCACTTATAAGCTGCAGCTGGTAGCCGGCAGAAATTTGCGGCCATCGGAAATGACGACCGAGTTTTTGGTGAACGAAACGCTCGTGAAAAGCCTGGGCCTGAAAAGACCGGAAGATATCATAGGTAAAGAAATAAGCATCTGGAACGGCGTGATCACCTGCCCCGTGGTGGGCGTGTTGAAAGATTTTAACGACCGCTCTTTCCGCGACGGCCTCGCGCCCCTGGTGATCACCCAGGACAAAGCCATGTACAACCAGTTGGCCATTAAGCTGACCACTACGCACCTGGGTTCAACCATGCAGGCGGTTAAAAAAGTATTCGACCAGGTTTATCCCGATTACGCTTTTGAATACCGCTTCCTGGACGAGAAGATCGCCGGTTTTTACAAGCAGGAAACGCAGCTGGCCGCTTTATACAAGATATTCGCCGCCATCGCCATCTTCCTCAGTTGCCTGGGCCTGTATGGTTTGGCCTCGTTCATGGCCGTGCAGCGCGTCAAAGAGGTGGGCATCCGCAAAGTGCTCGGCGCCAGCGCTGGCAACATTGTCTTCCTGTTCTCTAAAGAGTTTGTCGTGCTCATCGGCATCGCGTTCGCCATCGCCACGCCCATTGCCTGGTACTATATGCACCAATGGCTGCAGGACTACGCATACCGCATCAGCATCAGTTGGTGGCTCTTCGCCGCCGGGGGCCTCGCCGCCATCATCATCGCGCTGGCTACCATCAGCTTCCAGGCCGTAAAAGCCGCGTTGGCGAACCCGGTGAAGAGTTTGAGGAGTGAGTGAATGAATGTTCTGGGCGTGTCCCCGCTGATAGAAGCGGGGCCGGGCCATTCATTCATACTGCGCAGGCCTTAGCCACAAAGCCGGTATCCATTATTGTCCCTCACGCGAGATTTTAAAAACGAAGCAAATACGTTGCGAGGTGTTTTAGTTCAAACACGTTAGCTGTTTTTGGTCAGTCCTGCCACAAGAAAACCAAGCGTTATAGCGCCAAAGAGCGCCTCCAGGCCAGCGAAAAATCTAAGAAACCCTATTGGGCTTAGATCACCATATCCCAATGTTGTGAATGTCACGACGCTAAAGTAAAGTGAATTGAGAAGAGTAACTAAATAGCATTCATTAGAGCCTGCGTGGTATGAGGAAAAATCTTGCGGAAAAAAAGAATAAAACAATCCCAATATTAAAATCACTGTAATTGATATTTTTATTAGCTGGAAAGGTTTTTGACCATATCCCCAATAGGCTTTGTTTAAAGTCATTAATAATTTTTCAAAGCCAGTTTTTTTAGCTCTAATAAAATCTAACTCAGATATTTTTAAGTCCTTGGCTAATGTTTTGTTACCAGACTCTGAAGCCGCTTTTGCTAAGGTTCGATAAGTTTTTTCAAAATCAGGTTCAGGCTTAACTTTTACGGTATCAATTTCGAAATCATCAATTTCGCTATTGCTAAACGTCGGGGTAA
>JAFDZL010000341.1 GCA_018266935.1 Bacteroidota bacterium
CAGGTAAATGCGCATGCCATGCTCGCCTTTGGCCGACATTTCGGAGTTCGAGCAAATAATGCCTGCGGCGCCCATGTCCTGCATACCGACAACGGCACCGGTTTTGATCACTTCAAGCGTGGCTTCCAATAACAACTTTTCCTGGAAAGGATCGCCTACCTGCACCGCAGGTAAATCGTTTACCGAATCTTCCGTGATATCTTTTGAAGCAAAAGCTGCACCGTGGATACCGTCTTTTCCGGTTGCCGAACCTACAATATATACCGGGTTGCCCACTCCGTAGGATATTGCTGAAACCGTTTCGCCGGCCTTCACTATCCCCGCCGACATGGCATTTACCAGCGGGTTCACGTTATAGCAATCGTCAAAAAACAATTCACCGCCGACGGTTGGGATACCGAACGCATTACCGTAGTCGCCGATTCCTTTTACAACACCTTTGATGAGCCATTTGGTCCGATCAAGGCTCAAATCGCCGAAGCGGAGCGAATTCAATTGCGCGATCGGCCTGGCGCCCATAGTAAAAATATCACGGTTGATACCGCCTACACCCGTCGCAGCGCCCTGGTAGGGCTCCAATGCTGAAGGGTGATTATGTGATTCAATTTTAAATGCACAACCGATGCCATCGCCCAGGTCAACCAAACCCGCATTTTCCTCACCGGCTTTAGCCAGCATGCGCGGGCCATCTTTAGGCAAAGTTTTCAGCCAGGTGATCGAGTTTTTGTACGAGCAGTGTTCGCTCCACATTACCGAGAAAATGGATAGCTCGGTGAAGTTGGGCACACGCCCCAATATCTCTTTGATTCGTTCAAATTCTTCGGGCAGTAAACCTAAATCTTTGGCTGTTTCTACGGTGGTTAATTCCAGGGTCTCCAAGGCAATTATCGTTTGTTGAAAGGAAGCACAAAGGTAGGTAAAAGAGGTGAAAGGTGAAAGGATTTGATAGTCGGAAAGTCTGAAAGTCCGCAGAAGTCAGAAAGATAAATGAATCGGATCGATTTTATCATCCCGCAATAAAAAGGCGATGAGCATAAAGCCCATCGCCACGATATAATGGATGATTTGTGCGCTTAATTATTGTCTGTTGGAGCCTGAAAGTTAAAAGGCATCATGTACCTTACCCTGACTTTCCGCCCATTTTGTATGCCCGGCGTCCAGTTTGGAGCGATTTTCAGGACACGCATCGCCTCGTCATCCAATCCATAACCCACTCCACGAATCAGCGTTATATCAGACAAATGACCATCCGTTTCTACAATAAAGCTCACAAAGACCTTACCGCCGACACCCGCGTCCATAGCCTGGGGCGGATAATGCAGATGCTTTTGCAAAAATTTCTGCCAGGCAACCTCACCGCCGGGGAATTGAGGCATCACTTCAACTGAATGCATATCTTTCACTTCGGTGTTTTCATCCGGTTTGTCTGCGGTACCGCTACCAGAGCCTCCTGGTGTGATATTAATATCTCCCGCATTTGGATCACCTTTGTGGTCGGTTGGGCCGATCGGAGTCTCGTCCAACTGAGTGATCGTTGGCGGATTGGCAGCCTGCGGATCCTCTCTGACAACCATCGGTGCAAACCTTATGGTTGAATGATCCGCCGGAGGCTGTATTTCATGATGTGCAGGAGGCGTAACCGGCGGTTTTACGGTCTGGGGCGTAATAACAGTCGGAGGCGTATTATCCACTACGACCATCCTTACCAACGGCTGGTGCTGCAGGTAGATGTTATACCCTTCAAATAAGGAGAAAAATGCAAGAACGGCAATCCCCAATGCTTTTGCCAGGTTTGCCGCATAATGTTTCCTGAGATCGTAGGCACCATACCGGGTGTTCCGGTCGTCGAATACAAGTTCGAGCCACTCGGACTTGCACAAATCTAATTTTGATGATAACATGGTTTTAGGAATTTAATTTTTACATATAACGATTGTGCAATATAAAATGTTGTATAATTTCGATATATGTCCAATTCCCGAACTATGTCTTGAGAAATGAAAAAACGGCCAAATTTTATTCGTTTACCACTTTTTTGTAACGACCCGCCTGGCCGGCTGGGTGTTTGCTTTTGAAAATTGGTGATTTTGGATCATAAATGCCTTTAGATTGTCACCGGTTTGCCTGCAATAGGCGCCGGTTTGGGCCAGGTAACCTTCCAAATCTTTTTTGTCCAGTTTTGAAGAGGCTTTCTCTAATGGGATCTCAATACCGTTTTCCGGCACAAACATGCCATAACGATCTTTGTAATAAGGCCTGAATACGAAATCGGTTAGCCAATACCGGTATTTATTATCCTTGCATTCGATATTGAGCACAAAATCGACCTCACCGCTTTCGTGTTTGGCGAATGTAAATGCACTATAAGTGAGAAATTTGTCTTTTACCGTAAATAAAGAATCTCCGGTCTGTATGCGCTTGCTTTTCTTAAATGCTTCGTGTAAGAAACTATTTACCTTTCCAACCAGGCTATCTTTTGTCGCGTTAGGCTGATCTACCACCTGGTAATAAATGTATTTATTGTTCTCGTCCTGCGCTAAAAGGCTTTTCTGGGCCGAAGCTGTATACAAGAGCAAAATTCCTGCAAGCACTAAAAAGATCCTTTTCATGGTATAAATATAAAGCCACCCTCCTATCGGAGAGCGGCCCTGTAAGTAATTTTTTTTATTAATATCAGAACGCATAAACCGCAGCGATCAGGAACTGGCTTGCACTGTTCGTCGGCGCCAGGTTGCTGTCGGCAAAAGCGAACGGAAATGCCGAACTCTTGCTGTCGAACCTGATTTCAGGGATCAGCGTGATAGCGCCTGCCTTGATGTTCGAGCTAACGGTGATGCCGGTTACATTACCACCGCCGTTCTTATAAGTAAAGTATTCACCTCTTACGCCAAATGTCACCACTTTTGAAACGGCTAACTGAGGGTACAGGGCTATGCCTGAAAATCCGCCGCCATTGTTGGGTGCCGAAAAGTCGGCAGCGTTCAGACCCAGTTTGAAGGCGTCGGTGATCTGGTAGGCTGTCGTCAGGTCGAGCTCGGTGCCTGAAAATGAACCAGTAGCTAAGTTCAGGTACGCTGTCCAGCCTTTGGCGGGAACCACCATCAGCTGCGCACCGAATGTTGATACGTCACCCGATGTGGTCGTATTGCCATGCGTAATGAACGAGGTATAAGTATTCCAGTAGTTGTTAAATATACCAGCCATCAGGCTCACTTTATCCGAAAAGGCATAAGTGGCCTTAAAGCCGGCGTTCTGGAATGGCCCGTTGGTGAACAGGTATGAAGTCGAATAATTAAAGTTTCCTGTCGGCGAGATCACTTCGTAGCCGATGAAGGTGGACATATAACCTGCCGTCAGGTTGAATTTGTCGGTCACATCATAGGATACATACAGGTTCTGGATATGGTAACCTGAGGTGGGGATCGACTGGTCGCTCCGTGGACCGAAAGACAATTCACCCACAAAAGCGGCTTTGCCCACTTTCTTTTTTAAGCCCAGGTCAACCATGCCGATAGACACCGAATTCTGGTCTGAGGCGAAGCTGGTGGGGATATTGCTATGACCCGAAAAGTCATATTTCCAGTAAGTATCCACTGAGCCTGAAAAGATCAATGGCGGATCTTTCGGATCGGCGCCGGTGCCTACCTTGCCGGTATCGGCCGGCATTGGCGCGGCTTTGGCTGATAGAATTACAACAATGGATAATGATAAAAGTAAAAGTATCCGTTTCATGATTAGTTTGATTGAATGATTGATATTTGGTTGATTGACAGTTAGTTTAACCGAACTTTCCCTGATCCTTTTGGACAAAACTTTACCGTTCAGCAATTTATTTGCTGTTTGATTGAGCAGTAAAAGGTTTTGATCAGGTAATCAGAAAACTTGTGCGGCTGGTGTTAAGCGAGTATCATTTACCAACCGCACAAGGAATAGCTATTTATGCATTAGCGGGGGCCGCTTCTTTTTCGAACAGGCCTTTCAGGCTGATCTCATCCTCGTCGGCCGGATAAACTTCTGTACCGTGATCGAATACATCCAAGCCGCCAAATCCTGTTTCACCATGAGCTTCGACGCGCAGTTTCCATGGATAAGGAAGTTTCTGAATAACAAACATCATGATACCTGTTACAGCAAATACTGCCGCTGCTATAGTAAATGTGCCTATGGCCTGTGCCTCAAAAACGCTCCAGCCACCGCCGTAGAATAAGCCGGCAACAGGTGCAGAGTTATCTGCGCCGGTTGGGCCTGTAGCACCGAATTGACCGCAAGCAAACAGGCCTAAAGATAATGTACCCCAAATGCCAGCGGCGCCATGCACCGCAACAGCACCAACCGGATCGTCAATGCGCAGCCATTCGATAAAATACATCGCGCTAAATACAACCACACCGGCTATACCCCCCAAAATGGTGGCGCCCAGCGGGCTCACCCAATAACAGGGGCAGGTAATGGCTACAAGGCCACCTAAACAGCCGTTCAGGGTGAAGCCCAGGTCGAATTTGCCCTTTGTATTTCCAAACCACAAGGCAAAGATCATGGCTGTCATACCGCCCGCACATGCCGCCAGCGTGGTATTTGTCGCAACGCGGCCGATGCCCTGTACATCCATTGCTGAAAGCGTACTGCCCGGGTTAAAGCCATACCAGCCGAACCACAGGATAAAAGTACCGACAGCGGCAACAAGCATATTGTGTCCCGGTGGCATGCCGCCCTTTTCTTTATCATCTCTTTTAAAGATACGTCCCAGGCGCGGCCCAAGCACAATGGCACCGGCTAACGACGCGATGCCGCCTATGGTGTGTACCACGGTTGAACCTGCGAAATCGCGGAAGCCCTGGCCTAATGATTCAAAGAAATTACCTTTTGAACCCATCAAAGCTAACCAGCCGTCGGGTCCCCATGCCCAGTGGCCGATGATAGGATAGATAAATCCGGTTATACCTATACTGTAAAGGATATCACCACGGAAGCTTGTACGGCCAATCATAGCACCCGATACGATAGTAGAACATGTGTCGGCAAATGCATATTGGAATATCCAATGCGCAATGACCGGGATACCTGTGCTGCCGTAAGTTTCTGGCGTATTTTGAAGGAAAAACCACGAACCACCGCCTTTCAGCGAAGGATCGCCGTGCCAGCCGATGAAGCCATTCCCCCATCCAAACATGAACGCATAACCGACTGCGTAAAACAAAATACCGCAAAGACAGGTATCGAACACACATTCCATTAACACGTTGACGGTTTCCCTTTTACGCGCGAAACCAGCTTCGAGCATAACGAAACCTGCCTGCATGCCAAATACCAGGAATGCTGCCACCAACGTCCATACCGTATTCATGGTATTCATCATTGAGGTTTCAATTTCTGTGGGCTTGGCAGGTGTTGCTGCGTGTGCTGTTCCGGGAAGCAGGCCCGGCAATGTAAACATCACTGCCAGCACCACCATCAATCCGATAACCTTTCCTGACAGAATAGTGGCCCCAAAGGCCCATTTTTCCCTGGTCAGGCTCCGGAGCGACGCCATTAGGTCGGTTTTCTTGAGTCTTGATTTCATTTTGGTCTGTTTTTAGTTTGATTGATTGAACGATTTACAATAATTTAATAAAAATAGGATATAAATTAAGTTATGAATTTGTTTTTTAATGTATTTTATCAAAATCAGCGATACAAAATACATTTTTATCAAAAATTTTAGTGAAAGTATGTGTATTTTGACATAAAAACAAATTTTTATGATTAAAAATTACATAAAATGTCAAAGAATTATGAAAATTGCAAAACATAAACTATATTTAATGTAAATTTTATGTTATCCTCAATTAAAAAGAACAAAAAAGACACAAAACCTTACGCGAAACTGAATAATGTTGGTAGTTTTTAAAATATTAGTGAAAATTTGATGATATTTCTATAAAAAGCCAAACCCAATCCCCCAGGAATAGGTGAAATCAGTGTCAAAGGCACAATAAGGAATTGCGAAAGAGCAAGAAACAATTAAAACACCTGCGACGTCAAAAAATATTAAGCCGTTTCAATAAATATGTACTGATTTTTTCAATATAATTTTACATTTGAGGCAAACCGTCACTAAAAAGGTATATTAAACATGTCAAATTTTAGATTTCAGGCGCTGGAAGCTGTATTAAACAGGTCAATCCCCGAAATAAAGCCGCCATCGAACAAAATATCCGATTATTTTAATGCAAACGTCTTCGATAAGCACAAGATGAAAGAGTTTCTTTCAAAGGAAGCTTATCAGGGCATCATCAATTCGGTAGAAAACAACGAACCTATACCACGCGATATGGCTGAACAGGTTGCATCGGCCATGAAGTCATGGGCAATTACCAAAGGAGCCACGCATTATACGCACTGGTTTCAGCCGCTGACCGGCACAACTGCCGAAAAACACGACGCCTTTTTTGAGCCCGGTGAAGATGGGAGCGCCATAGAGACATTCTCCGGCGACGCGCTGGCACAACAGGAGCCTGATGCGTCAAGTTTCCCAAGCGGCGGCTTGCGCAACACCTTTGAAGCCAGAGGTTACACGGCCTGGGATCCATCCTCTCCTGCCTTTATCATGGGGCGAACACTGTGTATCCCGACAGTATTTGTTTCTTATACCGGCGAGGCACTTGATTATAAGGTGCCATTGTTGAAGGCGCTAAATGCCCTGGACAAAGCAGCAGTAGATGTGTGCCATTACTTTGATAAAAGCATAGAAAAAGTAAACGCATCGTTAGGCATCGAGCAGGAATATTTCCTGGTTGACATCGCCCTGTTCAATGCCCGTCCCGACCTGTACCTAACCGGCCGGACCCTTTTCGGGCACATGTCAGCCAAGAACCAGCAATTGGAAGATCATTATTTCGGTTCGATACCCGAACGGGTATATGCGTACATGCAGGACCTGGAGACTGAAGCGCTGCAATTGGGCATTCCTTTAAAGACGCGTCACAACGAGGTTGCGCCTTCGCAATTTGAATGCGCACCTGTATATGAGGAGATCAACCTGGCCATCGACCACAACCAATTATTAATGGACCTGATGGACCGTGTTGCCAAACGGCACAATTTCAAGGTGCTGCTGCACGAAAAACCCTACGCGGGTATCAATGGATCGGGCAAGCACAATAACTGGTCGATGATCACCAATACGGGCAAAAATCTCTTATCGCCGGGAAAGACGCCGAAGAACAACCTGATGTTCCTTACCTTCTTTGTGAATACGATCAAAGCGGTCTATGACAATGCTGATTTGCTGAGGGCGTCCATCGCCTCAGTAAATAATGATCATCGCCTCGGCGCCAACGAAGCTCCGCCTGCCATTATATCCATTTTCCTGGGCAGCCAGCTGAGCGATGTACTGGATGAGATCGAAACCTCGCGCATCAGTAAAAAGATCAAGGACGACCCGCTGTTGTGGCAGGGTATCCCAAAAATTCCGCAGATATTAAAAGATAATACCGACCGCAACCGCACCTCGCCTTTCGCCTTCACGGGAAATAAATTCGAGTTACGGGCCGTCGGTTCTTCAGCCAATTCGGCGTATCCCATGACTATCTTGAATATGATCATGGCCGAACAGCTCAAAAAATTCAAATTTGACGTGGACAAATTGCTTCGCAAGGGTGAGAAGAAGGATGTTGCTTTGTTGATGATCATCAAAAAATACATCAAGGAGTCAAAAAACATTCGGTTCGAAGGCAACGGCTACAGCGCGGAATGGGAGAAAGAGGCTGAGGAGCGCGGATTCTCTAACTTTAAAACGACGCCAAAAGCGCTGGATGCATTCCTTTCAGAAAAATCGACGATACTTTTTGAAGAATCGAATGTTTTCACACTACGCGAGGCACATGCTCGTCACGAAGTGCTACTCGAAAGCTTTTACAAAAAACTGCAGATCGAGGCGCGAGTGATCGGCGAGCTGGTGACCAATGTAATTATTCCGACCGCGATCGCTTACCAAAGCAAGCTGGTGGAGAACGTAAAAGGTCTGAAGGATATTGGTCTCGACAGTTCGGCCTACGCTGCGCAAATGGATATCATTACCAAAATATCCGAACACGTTAATTTCATCAAATCCAATGTAGGTTACATGGTTGCTGAACGCAAACAGGCCAACGCTATAGAAGACATCCGGGAAAAGGCTATCGCTTATGACGAGAAGGTAAAAGCCTTCTTTGTGCCTATCCGGTACCATGTGGACAAACTGGAGCAGTTGATTGACGATTCAATGTGGCCGCTGCCGAAATTCAGGGAGTTGCTGTTTATCAAGTAACACTATTTCGACGGATTAGACGGAACGGGGACGTCTGCGGCCTTTTCCTGGTCGAGGAGGTCGCGGATGTACTGTACTTTCAGTCGTTCGTATATCGAGTGTTTATCAATTGTCATAGATACCAGGCTGGCGAGCATGCCTGCAAGTATGAGGTGGAATATTACGTTATGCCGGTTGGTCATTTCCAGCACCAATATGATTGACGTGAACGGCGAACGGGTAACACCTGTAAGAAATCCGACCATTCCGGACAGAATGAGCATGTTGGCATCAATATCCGAAACCTTGAACCAGCCAGCTACAAGAGAACCTATGCTCGCGCCGGCCCCAAGAGCCGGGGCAAAAATACCACCGGCCGACCCTGAAGTGAATGACAGCATTGACCCGCCGATGCGCAGCAAAGGCGTGTACCAAGCAACATATTTGTCGGATGTGAACAAAGTCCTTTCCATAATATCTTTACCCGAACCGAGCACGTCACGGTTAACAAAGATTGCCAGGAGAACCATAGCAACGGCACAGCCTCCTGCATATAAAGCATAGTGGTAGCGGGCCCTGAACTTCTTTTTCCACTCAAAAATGTACCACATTATTTTGGACATACCACTTCCCAAGAGCCCCGAAAGTATGGCAACCACGGCGACGCCAAAAAAGATAGAGGACGATAAGCCATCCAATTTGGGATAGCCCAGGTAAAGATATGGTCCCAGCAGCGCCTGTGCTGACAAGCCTGCTATGATAACCGACGAAAATATTGCGGTCTTATAGTAACTAAAATGTGTCTTTGTAAGCTCTTCAATTGCAAATACGATACCTCCCAAAGGAGTATTGAACGTCGCAGCCAGACCCGCAGCCGCACCTGTCACGATCATATTTCGTTTAGCAATTTTTGGCCACCACTCCGGAAGTACCTGGTATATTATCTTATACACAGTTGCTGCAAGCTGGATGGTTGGGCCTTCTCTGCCTATCGCTCCTCCTCCGATAGCCATGATGAGGCTCGAAACAACCTTCACACAGATGATACGAAAGCCGATAAGCTTTTCAACGATCTTATTTGTTTTGGGCGAGGATACTTCGATCGCGGCCATTACCTGCGGGATACCGCTGCCCCTCGCATAAGGCGCAAACCGGGCAACTAAGAACCACGCCAGTACAAAACACAACGGCGAAACCACAAGTAGCAGCCACATGTCATGATTGAATATCCACGTTGTCAGCGCTTCGGCCCAGGTAAATATCTTAGTATAAAAAACAGCAAGCAATCCCGTAAGTATCGACGCGATCCAGAATGGAACCGCCTGAAGGAAATTTTTCTTTAAATTCTCATTTCGTATGCTGTCAAACAGTCCTTTTAATTGCCTTCTGAGCCAGCGAATGATGTCCATTAGATAGAAAATACTGTTTTCGCTAAATATAATAATTTGAATAGGACACGTTTACATCGCTGACCGAAAAAAAATAATTTTCACAAAAGGTAAATATTTGAGCAAATTTGCAGCCGCATAATGTCTTTGAAGAACTATAAATATTTAAGGAATTATCTCGAATTTATTAATGCAGCCAAGCAGACCCGTCGCTCCGGTCTAAAGAAGGTAAAGAGTTATGAACTCGTTTTTCTATGGCTCAAAAGCCGGCTGTCGCACAATCAATTCCTTATTTTTTCTGGAATGCTTGTCGGCTGTTCAGCGGGTTTAGCTGGCGTTTTGCTCAAGTCGCTGGTTCATTATATTCATTATATTATTACCAGCAAGGTCCATTTTGAAGAGCAAATATTATTTTATGCATTGTTCCCTTTCCTTGGCATAGTTTTGACGACGCTTATTGTAATTTATTTTTTTAAAGGACAGGATCGTAAGGGCATAGGAGCAATACTTTACGAGATAGCGCGAAATTCGAGTTTTGTGTCATCTGTTAAGATGTATTCGCAAATCATCCAAAGCGCTGTGACAGTTGGTTTGGGTGGCTCAGCGGGTCTCGAAAGCCCGATTGCCGTTACCGGGGCAGCTATCGGATCAAATTTTGCCCAGACTTACAAGCTCAGTTATAAAGACCGCACCTTATTACTTGCGGCGGGGGCCTCGGCGGGAATAGCAGCCGCCTTTAATGCACCTATTGCTGGAGTAATGTTCGCCTTTGAAATCCTGCTGACAGGTGTCGTTTTCACCGACTTTATTCCGCTCGTCGTAGCGGCGGTATGCGGAAGTTTACTCTCCAGGACTATACTCAACGAGGAAGTACTGTTCAAGTTCGGCGCGCGGCATGACTTTAATTCCCATAATTTGCCGTATTACCTGGTCTTGGGAATAGTTTGCGGATTATATGCGAGGTATTTTAATGTTATAGCGCGATATGTAGAACATTTCTTTCATCGGCTGAAGTTTACAAGAATAATCAAGGCAATGATAGGCGGGATCTTGTTATCGATACTTTGCCTGCTTTTTCCGCCGATTTTTGGCGAGGGTTATTCAAGTATAAAATCGTTTATCAACGGGGATATTCATCAGATCATCGAACACAGTTTCCTGGGATACCTGACTTATAAGAACTGGCTTGTTATCATCTTCCTCGGCCTTATCTGCTTATTCAAAGCATTTGCCACACCGATCACTATATATGGCGGTGGTAACGGAGGTAATTTCGCGCCTTCGCTATTTGCGGGTGGAACGTTGGGCTACCTGTTTGCCATTGTGTGCACAGAAGCGGGGCTAACACAGGCACCCGTTATCAATCTTACCATTGTGGGCATGGCCGGGGTGATGAGCGGGGTGCTGTATGCACCGCTGACTGCAATATTCCTAATTGCAGAGTCGAGCTCCGGATATGATCTTTTTATTCCCTTAATGATCGTTTGCGTAATATCCTTCCTGATCGCGAAATGGTTTTCACCAATATCGCCAGACCTGAAAAAGCTTGCAGATGAAGGGAAGATATTCACGCATGAGCATGACAAAAATTTATTGTTACGTATCGATTCCGGAAAATTAATTGAACGGACAACCTCAGTGCTTGATATTAAAGCCTCCTATGAAGAGCTTTTGGAAGTAATCAAAAAGGGAAAAAGGAATATCATTGTCGTCTTAGACGGCACGCAACTGGCGGGTATTATTTACCTCGATGACCTGAGGCCGCTGCTTTTTAATCCCGAACTTCACAAAACATTGCGAATAGTTAATGTAATGAAGATGCCGGACACTGTAATCAGTACTCATGAAAATGTAATATCGATCATCGATAAGTTTGATGAAACATCAACCTGGGTGCTCCCCGTCGTTGATGAGGAAAATAATTTTGAGGGGCTTATTTCCAAAACGGCGGTTCTAAACCGCTACCGTCAGCTGTTGAAGGAGTATTCTGAAACCGCCTGATCAAAAATAATCGGCTATGCGCTATATTTGCCCATGATTTCTTCGCAACGGTATGATCAGCGGGGTGTATCGGCCTCCAAGGACGATGTGCACAACGCTATCAAAAACATCGACAAAGGCATATTTCCAAAAGCTTTCTGTAAGATCATTCCGGATATTCTGAACAACGATCCTGAGTACTGCAATATCATGCACGCTGATGGCGCAGGGACCAAATCTTCACTGGCTTACAGCTACTGGAAAGAAACCGGGGATATGTCGGTGTGGCGGGGTATCGCACAGGATGCGATCATCATGAATCTTGACGATCTGCTTTGCGTCGGGGCTATCGATAACATCCTGCTCTCGTCAACCATAGGCCGCAATAAAAACCTGATACCCGGCGAAGTAATTGCCGCTATTATCAATGGCACTGAAGAAATATTGGCCGAATTGCGCGATGCCGGCATCGGCATTTATTCTACCGGCGGCGAAACTGCGGATGTAGGCGACTTGGTGCGCACCATTATTGTCGATTCAACGGTTACCTGCCGGATGAAACGGGAAGATGTGATCTCGAACGACCGCATACAACCGGGGGATGTTATCGTCGGTCTGGCTTCTTACGGTAAGGCCAGCTATGAAAAGGAATACAACGGCGGCATGGGTTCGAATGGTCTTACTTCGGCCCGTCATGATGTCTTCAACAAAAGTATCGCCGAAAAATATCCTGAAAGTTACGACCATGCTGTTCCTTACGAATTGGTTTTTTCGGGAAGCAAAAGCCTGACGGATAAGATCGGCATTGGTAACGGCGAAACAGTAACAGCCGGCAAATTGGTGCTTTCTCCTACCCGAACTTACGCGCCGATCATCAGCTCGATCCTTTCCGATTACAGGAAACAAATACACGGCTTGGTGCATTGCAGCGGCGGCGCGCAAACCAAGGTGCTGCACTTTATAGATAATTTACACATCGTAAAGGATAACCTGTTCCCGGTTCCGCCACTATTCAGGCTGATACAGGAAGAATCACAAACCAGTTGGCAGGAGATGTACAAGGTATTCAATATGGGACACCGAATGGAGCTCTACGTACCTGAAAGCATTGCTGCCGACCTTATAAAGATATCTCAAAGCTTCGGGGTTGATGCGAAGGTAGTCGGCCACGTGGAAGCATCGGAAAAGAAGCAGGTAACCGTCCATTCAGAATTTGGCGCCTTTATTTACCATTAACAATTTATTTCGTCTATAAAATTCAAAAGCCCGTTTGCATATAGCGAACGGGCTTTTGTGATATTGGATAAAGTGATTTTAGTTGAAAATATACCTTAAACCAAACTGGGCTTGCCAGCGCGATGCGATGGAAGTACCTTCGCCAAATGTTTGTGTAAGGGGTGTTTGCGTTGCAGCATTAAAATAGGGGAACGAAAACGTTGGCTTGCCGGCATTAGCGCCATTATTAGCAACGCCTTTGAATGAAAGGAATTGAGAGCTGTTAAGATAATGGTAATCGCCCCAGTTTCTATTCAACAGGTTACCAAGGTTAATAATATTAAACTCAAACTGCAATGTGTTTTTTACTTTCCCTGTTCCGACGAAAACGTCCTGTGTAAAATTAAAATTAACCTGGTGAAAGAACGGAAGTAAGAGCCCATTGCGCTGCGCATATTCGCCTCTATGCTTGCTCAAGTATGGATCCTGGTTGATATAAGCATTCAATTGATCCCAAATTTGCTGAGGTGTACGTTTGTCGGCCGCATTATCATCTACAAGTACAATATCGCTTTGCGTTTTTGGGATGTAGATCAGATCGTTGCCTCTAACACCGTCGTTGTTCAGGTCGCCAGAATAAGTATAAGAGGCGACACCCGCGTTAGCTGCTTCGTAGGTTAACCCAACAGATGTTGCGAGATGTTTGAGGTACTCTTTGCGATACGAGATAGAACCTATAATACGGTTTGGTTCGTAAAATGCAGAATATCCGGTTACGTCAGCATTTGGATCGCCTGAAACCGGACGCTGGCTCCAAATTGACTGCGCAATCGAACCGCCATCGTTCACTGAACGGGAATCACTGTGCGTATATGCCAGGGTGAAACTAAATTCGCGAACCGATTTTTGTAATTCGATAGTTGCATCGTAAGTATATCCTTTGCTGGTATTTACCATTAATTCCGCATCAGAAATATTGGGGTTTGCCGCAGTATTGAGATTTTGTTTGGTAACCGGGTCCGTTATAGCCGGGAATAATGTGGTGCCGCTATATACTATCCTGTTGTCAGGTCCTACCAATGCAGTGCCCGATGCCGGCAATGCTACGTTTTGCATATAAACGGCGTTCAGGTCCTTCGAATACATAAACTCAACGGTCCCGATAATACCGCCTGGCAATTTCTGATCTAAAGCAACGTCGGCGCGGAAATTCTTCGGATTTTTGAAATTCGGGTCAACTACGGCAAGATTGTATTGCGTATTTGCAGCTGCAGAACCTGGTGTCGGACGATTATGATTCGGATCCGGGTTAAAAGCCAAACGGGGATCGGTTTGCAATATACCCGCTTTTCCCGGCTGTAAGGTATAAGATCCAAATTGAACGCCGTTATTGCTCGCCTGGTTGGATATCCATACGTAAGGTGTAGGGCCGGTAAAAATGCCCAGACCGCCACGAACCTGTGTGCTGCCATCACCATTTACGTCATAGTTAAAGCCAAGACGCGGGGAAAGCTGGATTCTTGTTTTAGGAAATTGAGACACATCCAGGTGTACACCATCCCGGAAAGTCAGCGCCAAAGCATTAGGGTTCGCTTGCGTATTTACGCTATAAAACGGAACATCGGCGCGTAAGCCGTATGTCAGCTTAAAACGATCATTAACCTGCCATTTATCCTGTGCAAACAAACCCAGAGTTATCGCACTTATCTGGGCGAAAGGGAATGATCCGTCAGGCAATGCTGAATAACGATACGAATACTGGTTGGCCGTGGTAGCTCCGGTGTTGGCTGAATTATAGAAATCGGCAAGGCTTGAGAATACGTATGCGCCATTGTAATTGGGAGCAAAACCGTTCTTGAAGTGATCCAATTCATTTGACGTACCTAAATTGATCTCGTGTTTGCCTTTATAGATCGTTACGTTGTCGGACAGTTGATAAATATCCGTATTCAATACGTTGTTTGCTGTAAACGGCTCGTAACCAAATGCAGTTAAATCCTTCGAAGTCGAAGTTCCGCTTTGAATATCTACCAACGGAAATGCACCGCCTCCGGGTGAAGTGCGGAAATCACGCAAAGCCTGGTAGCCGACCGTCAGTTTATTTGCCACCGAACTGCTGAAGCGTGTGTTCAGCTCACCTATGACAATATTGAAATTATTGTTGATCGTATAAAAAGACGAAAAGAACGGGAGCGTAGTGACCCCTGGTTGCCTGTTGCCGCCTGGCGCGCCTGAGTTACTTGGATAAACGTCGCGCAGGGACTTTAAATAGAAATACTTAACAGAAAACGTATTCTTGTCATTGATATTCCAGTCGAGTTTTGTTGTTATCTTATCAGACTGCGTACGCAATTGATAGTCTTCGAACGGTCCGGCGTCATAATTGTACTTTTGCTTAAGGAAAGTCCGCAAGGAATCAAGCTCATTAAAGGTTGCCTGGGAAACTGTTCCTCCGGCTGTTTGGCCCGGACGGGCAGCTGTATAATTCGTGCCCGGGTCTTGCTCTCGTTCCTGTTCGCCCGATATAAAAAAGAACAATTTATTTTTAATGATGGGCCCGCCTAAACTTAAACCGCGTTGATTGTAGTCAATCGGAGATTTGGCTACATCAATTCCGTCACCAACATGACTTCCCTGTAATCCCGTTGTGCGTTTATAATAATAGGCGGTGCCTTTGAATTCATTCGTGCCTGATTTAGTAACTGTGTTAATACCTGTGCCGGCAAAACGGCCCAATGTTACATCGAAAGGGTCCACCGCAACCTGTATTTGCTCGATAGCATCCAAAGAAATCGGCTGTGAATTAGTTTGGCCGCCGAGTGTGCTCGACAAGCCGAATGAATTGTTAAACAAAGCGCCGTCAACGGTGAGGTTGTTGTAGGAATCATTTCTGCCCCCGAATGATCTGCCATTGGCCGAAGGCGTTAATTTCGTGTAATCATAAATCGAGCGGCTGATCGTCGGCAACCTGTCGATTTGCGAACGGGTCACAATTTCCTGGGCGCCTGTCCGCGAACTGTTGATAACCTTGTTTTGCGTTCCGGTGATCTTTACTTCCTTTAACTGGGTATTGTTCGGATCGAGCTTGACAGATAGCTTAAAATCCTGCCCCAATGTGAGCGTTACATTTTCTTCGGTATAGGCATTGTATCCTACAAAGCTAAACTTTATCACATAGGGTCCGCCCACCCGAAGGTTTGCCAGGTTATACCGGCCATCGCCCCTTGTAACCGTCGAATAATTTGTACCGGTTGGGGTATGTACCGCGACGACGGTCACACCCGGTAATGTTTGCCCCTTTTCGTCTACTACCAAACCTGACATGCTGCTGGTAGTTGTCACTTGCGCAAAAGCGAATTGTAATGAAAGAAAAGGGAGGATTAAGAATAGTAAATACTTCCTCATACTCGTTTGATTTTTTTCTAAAATTTGAATGAACTGATGGTGCGCAAAGATATATAACAGCACTTTCGCCAGAGTTAAATTAATATTAACATTTGTTATCTTTTCTTCAACTGTTAATGCTTATTCCATCTTCTTTCGTAAATAAAACCCCTGATTTTAACAGAATTGCAAGTTATGACCGATTAATTAACATTAAGTTAATGTTAAACTTACGCAACGCCACCGGTTTGAGGCCGAAAATATACTGACACTGCTGTGGTTTCTGAATTCGCCCTTTTTACTTAGCTTTGGCCTCGAATTCAAGAAAGCATTTATGGACTTTGATTTAATAGTTATAGGGTCTGGCCCCGGCGGTTATGTTGCCGCTATACGTGCCGCCCAGCTCGGACTAAAAACCGCAATCGTTGAAAGAGAATCGTTAGGCGGAATATGCCTTAACTGGGGTTGTATTCCGACAAAGGCATTATTGAAAAGCGCTCAGGTATTTGAATATATCAACCATTCGGCCGACTATGGGATAAAAGTATCGGGCGGCGAAGTCGATTTCGATTCGGTGATCAAAAGGAGCCGTGGCGTTGCCGATGGCATGAGCAAGGGAGTCCAGTTCCTGATGAAAAAGAACAAGATCGAAGTGCTGATGGGTACGGGCAAACTAAAATCAAAAGGCACCGTAACGGTTACCGCTGCTGACGGAACCGCGAAAGATTATACTGCCAAACATATCATACTCGCCACCGGCGGGCGCTCGCGCGAATTACCGAACATCAAGCAGGATGGCATAAAAGTCATCGGTTACCGCCAGGCCATGGTATTGCCAAAGCAGCCGGCATCAATGATCGTTGTTGGCTCAGGCGCTATTGGTATCGAGTTTGCGTACTTCTACAATGCGTTGGGCACCAAGGTGACCGTGATAGAATTTATGGATAATATCGTTCCGCTGGAAGATGAGGAAGTATCCAAAGCATTGCTGCGCAGCCTGAAGAAACAGGGCTTGAATATTATGACAAGCTCAACTGTTGAATCCGTTGACAGCAGCGGCGAGCTGTGCAAGGTAAAGGTAAAAACCCCGACCGGCATGGTGGATATGGAAGCTGAGATCGTCCTGTCAGCGGTGGGTATCAGCACCAACCTGGAAGGCATTGGCCTTGAAGAAAATGGCGTAAAGACTGACAAAGGCAAAGTTGTAGTTGATGACTTCTACCGTACAAATGTGGAGGGTGTGTATGCCATCGGCGATATTGTCAAAGGCCAGGCGCTGGCTCACGTAGCGTCAGCCGAAGGCATTATTTGCGTGGAAAAGATCGCGGGCCAAAATCCTGAGCCATTGAATTACAACAATATCCCCGGCTGTACTTATTGCAGCCCTGAGATCGCCTCGGTAGGCTATACCGAAAAAGCCGCAAAAGAAGCGGGTTATGAGATCAAAGTAGGCAAATTCCCTTACTCTGCTTCTGGTAAGGCCGCTGCGGCAGGCGCAAAAGATGGTTTTGTAAAAGTGATATTCGATGCCAAATATGGTGAATTCCTTGGAGCGCACATGATCGGTTATAATGTAACCGAAATGATTGCCGAAGTGGTCACTGCGCGCAAGCTGGAGACTACCGGCCACGAGATCATCAAATCCGTACACCCGCACCCAACCATGAGCGAAGCTGTAATGGAGGCCGCTGCTGAGGCATACGGAGAATGTATACACCTATAAATTAAGTCCATAGTCTATGGTCCATGGTCGATGGTTCGGCTATGGACTATGGACCATGGTCTATCGACCAATATGAACTTATATACCATCGACACCGGTTTCTTCAAACTTGACGGCGGCGCTATGTTCGGCGTTGTTCCGAAAGTGATATGGGACAGGATAAACCCGGCCGATGAGAATAACCTTTGCTCCTGGGCTATGCGCCTGCTGCTTGTCGAAGAAGGAAATCGATTGACACTTGTTGATACCGGTATCGGCAATAAGCAGGATGAGAAATTTCTGAGCTATTATTACCTCCACGGCGACGCGACCATCGATTCCTCGCTGGCAAAACATGGTTTTCACCGGGGCGATATAACCGATGTCTTTTTAACCCATTTACATTTCGACCACGTTGGCGGCGCAATTAAACGTGATGGCGACAAATTAACCCCGGCATTCAAAAATGCGACTTACTGGAGCAATCAAAAACACTGGGATTGGGCTTTGAACCCAAACGACCGCGAAAAGGCGTCATTTCTGAAAGAAAACATCCTGCCCATACAGGAAAGCGGACAACTTAAGTTTATCGATACAACTGAAGGCGTGAAATTCGCTGAAGGTTTTGACATCAAATTCGTTTCTGGTCATACCGAATCTATGATGCTTCCTTTGGTCAGCTATAAGGGAACCAGGATACTGTACACAGCCGACCTGATCCCGTCCGTAGGACATTTACCCATCCCCTACGTGATGGCTTATGATATGTTTCCGCTGACGACAATAGGCGAAAAGAAGGCTATTTTAGGCGAGGCTTTGGTGAATGACTATGTATTATTTTTCGAGCACGACCCGGTAAATGAATGCTGCACGCTGGCACAGACAGAAAGAGGTATCCGGGTAAAAGATGCTTTCAGGCTCAATGATTTGTAATTTGGGTTCAAAAAGCCTCAAATTTGCGCAAAAAGGAAGTTTCATAATTTAAATGTAAACTTGTAATTGCATTTATTTATTTCATAACAAATTTGTACCTTTGCACGTTCCTTTCTCAAGTAAAAGAATCGAGGTAATAAAAATAAATGAGACAACTCAAAATAACCCAATCCATTACCAATCGTGAGTCGCAATCGCTTGACAAATATCTTCACGAAATTGGTAAGGTTGACCTGATTACAGCCGAAGAAGAAGTAATACTAGCCCAAAAGATACGCGAGGGAGATCAGGCAGCACTGGAGCGGTTAACCAAAACAAATCTTCGTTTTGTTGTTTCGGTAGCAAAACAATATCAAAACCAGGGTCTTACTTTAGGCGACCTGATCAATGAAGGCAACCTGGGTCTTATCAAAGCTGCAAAACGCTTTGACGAAACCAAGGGCTTCAAATTTATATCATACGCCGTATGGTGGATCCGTCAATCCATATTGCAGGCCATCGCCGAGCAATCACGTATCGTACGTTTGCCGCTGAACCAGGTTGGTTCGCTGAGCAAGATCAGCAAGGCGTTTTCAAAGCTGGAACAAGAGTATGAGCGCGAGCCTTCACCCGAAGAGCTGGCTGACATGCTGGAAACCACCGTTGACAAAATATCTGACACACTGAGCAATTCAGGCCGGCATGTTTCTATGGACGCTCCTTTCGTTCAGGGTGAAGAAAATACGTTGCTGGACGTACTGGAAAACCAGGAGCCCAATACCGACTCTATCTTGATCAACGAGTCACTTTCCGAAGAGATCAAACGTTCGCTTTCGACATTGACCGAGCGTGAGCGCGAGATCATCGTATTGTTCTTCGGATTAGGCACCAACCACCCGCTTTCGCTGGAAGAAATAGGTGAAAAATTCAACCTTACCCGCGAACGTGTGCGCCAGATAAAGGATAAAGCCTTGCAGCGATTAAGGCATACCTCCAGGAGTAAGATACTCAAGTCTTACCTGGGTTAAAAAGCAATCAAAAGCCTCCAAAAATTTGGGGGCTTTTTTATTGCTTACCATGGTAACAATTCAAGGGTTACTATATATATTAGCTGTTTGAATTCTGACTTATGACCATCCCCATTTACCAGGCCGACGCCTTCACCAATAAACTATTTGGCGGAAATCCCGCTGCCATTTGCCCTCTTACCGAATGGCTTCCGGACGAAACGATGCAAAAAATAGCCACCGAAAATAACCTGGCCGAAACTGCTTTTTTTGTACCTAATGCGGACGGCTTTAAACTGAGGTGGTTTACACCCGAGTTTGAGATCGACCTGTGCGGTCATGCTACACTGGCTTCAGCGCATATTATCTTTACCGAACTGGATTATAAAAAGGATACGATCCATTTTGAAACGGTAAAGGCCGGCGTGCTTACCGTGAAAAAAGATGGTGATAAATATGCTATGGATTTTCCTTCGAGGCCACCCATTGGCATTGAAATTCCTAACGGTTTGGTTGAGGCATTTGGCGGTAAAGCCCCGAAAGCTGTGCTGAGGTCGCGGGATTATTTCCTCGTGTATGATTCGGAAGATGATATCGTCGAGATCGCGCCTGATTTTTCAGCATTGTCCAAGTTCGATACCGTAGGCTTTATCGTTACCGCGAAAGGCAAACATGTTGACTTTGTGTCACGCTTTTTTGCACCGGGTGCAGGTATCCCTGAGGATCCGGTTACCGGTTCGGCCCATTGCAACCTGATACCATACTGGGCTGAAAAATTGGGAAAAACCAAGCTGCACGCCTTCCAGCTATCAGCCCGCAAAGGTGAGCTTTGGTGCGAACTGAAAGGTGAACGCGTTTTGATGAGCGGGAACGTAGTGACTTATTTGAAGGGAGAAATATTTGTTTGAGCAGAAAGCTGATGGCGAAAAGCCGAAAGCCTAACATATCATAATAGAAAAGCTTTAAGCCTTTTGCTTTCAGCTTTCAGCTTAAAAAATGCAGCTAACCAAACTAGAGATCAAGGGTTTTAAGAGCTTTGGCGATAAAGTAACGATCAACTTTAACAAGGGCGTTACGGCTATCGTCGGCCCGAATGGCTGCGGAAAATCAAATGTGGTGGACGCGATACGCTGGGTGCTCGGTGAGCAAAGCACCCGTATGCTGCGTTCCGAAAAGATGGAAAATATCATCTTTAACGGTACCAAAGGCCGCAAAGCTGCAAACCTTGCCGAAGTTTCATTAACGTTCGACAATACAAAAAATATTCTTCCTACCGAATTCTCGACTGTTACGGTTACCCGCAAGTTATACCGCGGCGGCGGGAGCGGGTATTGGATGGGCGACGTCCGATGC
>JAFDZL010000342.1 GCA_018266935.1 Bacteroidota bacterium
AGCCGATCATGTCACCGAGAAAACCCGCGGCAAGGCCTATGACCGCGAGGATCAAAAATGTGAATCCGCTCATGTCCTGGCTTATTAATACAGTCCGGCGTGATCAGTTAAAATGGTTTTGGCATCCTGCAGGCCGTCCACGTTGGCTGCGGCCCAAACCACGTCATAAATGCCATTATAAAGCAGGTAAACATGGGTATATCCCTCAGCGGCAAGTTTTTTGCTGAGGTCGCTTGGGTTGGATGTTGGCATGCCTTTCATGCCACGCGTTCCGGCCGAAAAAGAGCCATAGATCAATATCGGCGTTGTTTTGGGTTTACCCTTAAGGTAGTCTTCCAGTTGAGATTGGCTGGTGAGGTTTGCCGCGTGCTTAATGCGACCCAGGTTCATAAATTTCTGTGCAGCTTTGTTCTCGAATTGATCATTTGGACGTATGTCGGCTACAACCAGGTCAGGGTTACCGTTAACCAGGTCGATAGTTTCCCTGACGCCTACGATCTTATAACCAGGTTCGCCGGTTACCAGTTCTTTCCGGACCTTAGCCGACGACGGGAAATTGAGTATGAAACTGTCGATGCCATCATATAGTATCGATACATTTTTGAACCCGGCCCTGGTTAATTTCGCGGCTGCATTCACCTCTTCGGTGAGCGAAAGGTGTACGACCAGTATCGGGCGATCTTTGTATTTTGCTAACTTATCCATTTGCTGATCGAGCTGATCCAACGGCAAATTCATGGCGTTTTTGAAGCGGCCTATATTATTAGATTCCAGGCTATCCGTTCCCTTAAACTGGCTTACGGGCCTCACGTCCAGTACCAGGCTATTTTTATCCCTGATGAAGGCTGCCGCATCGCCCGGCGACACTAATTTATATTCCAGATTTGAAGTATATATCGATGATTTGCAGGGAAAGTCGGCATCAGTAGTTCGGTTCACGGCCGTCATCCCGCCATTGAGGCTATAAATATTGGTAAAGCCGCTGTCGGCCAAAAACTTGCTCACCTTCCGGCTGCGTTGGCTGTGTGAGCAATAAACCAATATCGGCCTGCCTTTGTAGGCTTTAAGATCCTTCATGTGCTTGAGCACAGAGTCGATCGAGATATTGATGGCGCCTTTCAGCCGTCCGATCCGCGACCCAACAAACCGGCTCGTGTCGGCATACTCGCCGGGTGAGCGCACATCGAGCAAAACCAAGTTGGGGGTGTTCGCTATCAAGTCACAGGCCTGTTTGAAGTAGATGGCCTTGTAGGTAGTGTTGTCGTAAATCTGCAATTGCTGTGCGCTAGCTGCAAAGCAACTCAGGCTGAAAAGTATCAGGGTGAAGAATTTAAGTTTCATGACGATGTCGGTTGAATTATAGATAAAAGTAGCGACCGGTATTATCCCGTCCTATTAAAATGGAGTGAAAGTGGGAGTGGAGGGAGTGAAATTGACACGATTTTCGGATTTAAAGAGATTAACAGGATTTTTTTCCTGTCATTCTAAGTGATAGCGAAGAATCTATTGCGAATTATTTGTCTGAACCCGAATTTGCAGAATTAAAGGATTTGCAGAATTAGATTGCAGACTGGCAACGTAATCAATCTTTCAGACTTACGCGGTCCCCGATAGCTATCGGGATCCTGACTTTCCGACTGCATAGCCCACAAAAAAGCCCAAACGAAGAATCGTCCGGGCTTGATCGTTAAATTAGGTGCATCTTTTACTATTTTGATTGTATGCCCTCAGCCAGCACCACTACGTGGTTGTTAAGGTTTTCTACAACGCCTCCCTGTATCGTAAATACTTCTTCCTTGCCGCCGCCGTGAACTACCAGCTTACCGTCCTCCAAAGTGGAGATGATCGGAGCGTGGTTGGCCAGTATCTGGAACGAGCCAAGCGTACCAGGCAGGGTAACCGAGGTTACTTCGCCTTCGAAGACTTTTTTGTCTGGTGTAAGTATCTCTAAAGTCATTCTTTAAGATTTGAGATGTGAGATGTGAGATTTTTTGCCTCGCTATATCCTCACTTAAAGGATTTGAGATATAAGATTTGTCTCAAATCTCATATCTCAAATCTCATATCTAATTATGCGTTAGCCTCAGCCAACAGTTTCTTGCCTTTTTCAATAGCGTCCTCGATGCTGCCTACCAGGTTGAAGGCTGCTTCGGGGTATTCGTCAACTTCGCCGTCCATGATCATGTTGAAACCTTTGATGGTATCCTTGATGTCAACCAATACACCTTTCAAACCGGTGAACTGCTCGGCTACGTGGAACGGCTGCGACAGGAAGCGCTGCACGCGGCGGGCGCGTGATACTACTAGCTTATCTTCTTCCGAAAGCTCGTCCATACCGAGGATGGCGATAATATCCTGCAATTCCTTGTAACGCTGCAGGATCATTTTCACACGCTGAGCGCAGTTGTAATGGTCGTCGCCCAAAACCTGCGGGCTAAGGATACGGGAAGTAGAGTCCAGCGGATCCACGGCAGGGTAGATACCCAACTCGGCGATCTTACGCGACAACACTGTGGTAGCGTCAAGGTGAGCGAAAGTTGTAGCCGGCGCAGGGTCGGTCAAGTCGTCAGCGGGCACATAAACAGCCTGTACTGACGTGATCGAACCGCGTTTGGTCGAAGTGATACGCTCCTGCATGGTATCCATCTCGGTGGCCAGCGTTGGCTGGTAACCTACTGCCGATGGCATACGTCCCAGCAATGCCGACACTTCGGAACCTGCCTGGGTGAAGCGGAATATATTGTCGATGAAGAACAGGATATCGCGGCCTTTGCCTTCAGCATCCCCATCGCGGAAATATTCAGCGATGGTCAAACCTGACAGCGCCACGCGTGCACGCGCACCCGGCGGCTCGTTCATCTGGCCGAACACGAAGGTTGCCTTTGATTCCTTTAATTCGTCTTTATTTACTTTGGAAAGATCCCATGCGCCTTTTTCCATGGCGTGGATGAAATCGTCGCCGTATTTGATAATACCCGATTCGATCATTTCGCGCAGCAGGTCGTTACCTTCACGGGTACGTTCACCTACACCGGCAAATACCGATAAACCAGAATATGCTTTTGCGATGTTGTTGATCAGTTCCTGGATCAATACGGTTTTGCCCACACCGGCGCCGCCGAACAGACCGATCTTACCACCTTTGGCATAAGGCTCGAGCAGGTCGATCACCTTGATACCGGTGAAAAGCACTTCGCTTTCAGTTGAAAGGTCTTCGAATTTCGGAGGGTTGTTGTGAATCGGGCGGCCTTTTGAAGTATCCAGGTCGCCAAGACCGTCGATCGATCCGCCAACCACGTTAAATACACGTCCTTTGATATCGTCGCCAACAGGCATTTTGATGGCCGACGCGAGGTCGGTAACCGGCATGCCGCGCAGCAAACCGTCGGTCGAGTCCATGGCGATGGCGCGTACGCGGTCTTCGCCCAGGTGCTGCTGCACCTCTAAAATAACTTTCTGGCCGTTCTCCTTTGTGATCTCTAAGGCGTCATAGATCTTGGGTAAGTGGCCCTCGTTAGAGAAGCTTACGTCAACTACCGGACCGATGATCTGTGATATTTTTCCAATGTTTGGCATATATAACCTGGTAATTTAAAAGAAATTGTGTGTCAAATAAATATAGCGAACGGATGCCCCCGTTTCGAGGCGCAAAGCTAAGATTATTTGGGGAATATTTAAATAGTGGCAGAAATATTTTTATGAGTGTCAATAGCCCGTGGTCCGTGGTTGATGGCAGATATATTATGGTCTATGGACTATCAACCATAGGCGTAATCGAATTGTCAAATTTCTGTCACCAACTTAGAATCAAATTACTATGTTTACATAATAATTAATTAAACCGATAATAGCCGTTAAAGAATTGTTTATGAGGAAAATTTTACTTTTAATGCTGATAATAGCGCCGGTGCTTTCCTATGCGCAGGGTTTCCAGGTGAACCTGGAAGGCGAAAAGCAGATAGGTATGGGGCATACCGGCACAGGGCTGGCGCAAGATGGCGCAGCCGTTTTTTTTAACCCCGGAGCGGTAGCGATGCTGCCGCAAAATTATGTGCAGGGCGGTATCAGCCCACTTATGTTCCAGTCAGTATTTAACCCGGCGGGTACAACCGAACAGTTCCATACCGCAAACAAGATAGCCCCGCCATTTACTTTTTATGGCGTGTGGGGGCCGAAGGACGGTATCTGGAAATTGGGTTTGGGTGTTTATACGCCCTTTGGCGGTCTGACCGATTGGGGAACGACCTGGCCCGGCAAGTATTCGTCAGAATTGCTCGACCTTAAAGCGTTCTACTTTCAGCCCACACTGAGCGTTAAGGTTACGGACTTTATGAGTATTGGCGCAGGTTTCGTTTATAACTACGGCACGGTCGATCTTACGCGGGCCATTCCGCTGGCTAACGGTTCAGGTCAGCCCGGCCAGGCCGAACTGAAAGGCAATGGTCACGGGTATGGATGGAATGCCGGTGTTTATTTCAAGACAGAATCGGGCGTCACAGTCGGTATCACCCACCGTTCGCAGGTTACTACGACGATCAACGGCGGCGACGCGATGTTTACGGTGCCGGCCTCCTTGCAGGCCCAATTTCCGCAGCCGAATCAGTTCACAGCCAGCATCCCGTTGCCGGCGACAAACTCGGTTGGTTTTGGCTTTCACCCAAACAGCAAATGGACCTATGTGCTCGATATGAACTTTGTGAGCTGGCACGTTTACAAAACGCTTTCGTTCGATTATAAGATCAATACACCGTTCCTGCAGGATACCAATGAGCCGCGCGATTACGTAGATGCCTTTACTTTTCGTATAGGTACCCAGTACCAGGCTTGCCAGAAATGGGCCGTCAGGGCAGGCGCCGGTTTTGCGACCGCCGCAGCGCCTGATAACTATGTGACCCCTGAAGTTCCCGACGCGGCGCGCTACTTTCTTACCGTCGGTTTGGGCTACAAATTAGCCAGCAGGCTCGACCTTGATGCGTCCTTCGAGTTTGAGCATTTGAATGCGCGCACCCAAACCAATGCCTATACACAACTGTCAGGTACCTATTCCTCGCATGTCTATATCCCGGGCATTTCACTTTCGTATCACTGGTAACCACAAAATCTGACTGAGATGAAGAATTTTAAACATTACATATATATTGTAGCGGGATTAGTTTGGTTAAGTGCCTGCAAACCCGAGATCAATACCCCTAAACCATCGCATGGCAGCGCCGATTTTTCACGATACATTGCTATCGGTAACTCGCTTACAGCCGGATATGCCGACGGAGGGCTTTACCGCGCAGGTCAGCAGAATTCGTACCCCAGCATTATCGCACAACAAATGCAGCAGGTTGGCGGCGGTACGTTTTCGCAGCCCCTGTTCACCACCGACCAAGCCAATGGTTCGGGCTATTTAACACTGACGGGTTTTAATCCTGACGGTACACCGATCACTACACCGGTTACTACCAACCTGGCGGTACGCGGTATTTTACCTGTGCCCGGCTTTGGCAATGTAACCCTTTATACTAAATATACGGGCGACATAAACAACTACGGCGTGCCGGGTATCAAGCTGCAGCAGATAACTTATGCCCCTTATGGAAATCTGAACGGGTTTTATGAGCGTCTTTTGCCGAATGATGCGCCCACTAACAATACGGCATACATTGATTTTGTTACGGCAAAGCCTTTCACCTTCTTTTCCAATTGGCTGGGTAATAACGATGCCTTGAGCTATGCGACCTCAGGCGGCGCGGGCGACGTGCTTACCGATAAAAGTCAGTTTGCACAATTGTATGCTTACCTGATAGCCCGCATGACCGCCAACGGTGCAAAAGGCGTTGTCGCAACCGTGCCTGATGTGACTTCGATTCCTTACTTCAATACGATAACCACTACGGCGATATTAGCGGGTGTTCAGAAGGCGAACCCGCAGGTCCAGGCGATCTATATCAACGCGCTGGTATCGGGTACTACGTATGCGCCGCGTGCCGCAACGGCAAAGGACCTCATCATATTGACCTTCCCGACGAGCAAGATCGGTCAACCAGTTCAAACGCCTTACGGTGCTTTGCCCTATGGCCTGACTCCTTATACACCGATAGACAACCAGTATGTGCTGGATGCGAACGAGGTAGCCTTGACCGAGGATTACGTCGATTCGTACAACGCAACAATCAAGGCGGTAGCCGCTTCCAAAGGCCTGGCGGTATTCGATGCGCACACTTTCCTGCAGAACCTGAAAGAGCACGGTTTGGTGGAACAGGGTGTTCAGTTGAGCTCAGCCTATATCAGCGGCGGGATATTCTCGCTGGACGGGATCCATCTCACGCCGCGCGGTTACGCGATCGTCGCGAACGGTTTTATCGGCGCGATCAATGCTAAATATGGCGCATCGATACCTATGGCGGATGTTTCCAATTATAATGGAGTGAAGTTCCCGTGATTTCAGTTGGCAGTTCACAGTTTGCAGTGGGCAGTTAGCAGAGATTGCCCACTGCAAACTGTGAACTGCCAACTATTCGAGGTTCAATACGATCTTCCCGATATGACTACTGCTTTCCATCAGTTCATGCGCTTTTGCTGCTTGTTCGACAGGAAAGACGGCGTGAACGACAGGCTTGATCTCGCCCGATGCCAGCAGTGGCCAGATGTTAGCCTCCAATTTCGTGGCTATAGCGCTTTTAAAAGCTGTGTCGCGGTTGCGCAGGGTTGAGCCGGTTATAGTCAGTCTTTTGCGCATCACTAAGGATAGGTCGATCTGCGCATCTTTGCCTTTCATCGTGCTGATCTGCACCAGGCGGCCTTCTTCAGCCAGCGAATGAATATTATCCGCAAAATATTCCGCGCCGATCATATCCAGGATCATATTGACAGCTTGCCCGCCGGTTGTTTGCGAGATCACCTCTCTAAAATTCGCAGTTTTATAATTGATGGCTTTCGCCGCGCCTAATTCTTCACAAAAACGGCATTTCTCGTCCGTTCCTGCAGTCACATAAACTGTGCTGCCCAATGCTTTTGCCATTTGGATAGCCGCCACACCGATACCGCTTGTGCCGCCATGAACCAGCAGGCTTTCGTGTGCTTTCAGTTGCCCCCGGTCGAACACATTGCTCCAGACGGTAAAGAAGGTTTCAGGTAAGGACGCAGCTTCCACGAAGCTCAAATTGCCGGGAATACGCAGGCATTGCCCTTCCGGAACGCTCACGTATTCGGCGTAGCCGCCCCCGCTCACCAATGCGCAAACTTTATCGCCCACATTCCAGCGCGAGCCGTTGAAGTTTATTGCTTCGACTACGCCTGCAATTTCAAGCCCGGGGATATCCTGCGGCGCCCAGGCAGGGGGGGGATAATTGCCCTTACGCTGAAAAACATCCGGCCGGTTGACGCCGGCCGCCATCACTTTTACCAGCACTTCATTGCCTGAGTATTCAGGAACCGGTCTCTCGGTTAATTGTAATACTTCCGGTCCGCCGGGCTCGGTGATGATGATGGCTTTCATAGGGGTAAAATTAAAGGTTCAGTTCAATGTAAAAAAGAACAGGATGCCGGATGTTTTGTTATCATTATTCTTTCTTTGTAATAAAACATATACACTTATGGCATTACAAATCGGCGATCCCGCGCCGCTATTCACTCTCGTATCTTCCGAAAAACAGGAAGTATCGCTTTCGGATTTCAAGGGCAAAAAAGTCGTTCTGCATTTCTTTCCCTTCGCATTTACTGGCACCTGCACCACGCAATTATGCACCATGCGCGATAATTTCGGTTATTATGAAGGCATGAACGCGCAGATCATCGCTATTTCGGTGGATTCGCCGCATACGCTGGCACAGTTTAAAAAGGAGCAGGGTTACCAGTTCCTATTGCTGTCTGACTTTAATAAAGAGGTTTCGCCTAAGTATGGTGCATTCTATGAAACGTTCTCTCTGGGCCTCAAAGGGGTATCTAAGCGTGCCGCTTTTGTGATCGATGAGGATCAGAAAATGGCATATGCCGAAGTGCTGGACGTCGCCAAAGACCTGCCCGACTTCAATGCCATAGCGGAGGCGGTTAAGTAATATTTCAAAAAATATTGGTGTGGATTGAAAAGAAATCCTATTTTTGCAGTCCGTTTAAAAATCGCATTTGTAGCTCAACTGGATAGAGCATCTCACTACGGATGAGAAGGTTTGGGGTTCGAATCCCTACAAGTGCACTGAATAAATTTAAGGCCTTCTGTAATTGTACCGGGAGGCCTTTTTAAATGTTCGACCACTATGCTGAACTTAGTTCTGTTTGGCCCGCCCGGGGCCGGTAAAGGCACACAATCACAAAAACTCATCGAGAAATATGGACTGATCCAACTTTCTACCGGCGATATGCTGCGTAGCGAGATAGCACAGGGAACCACCCTGGGCCTGGAAGCCCAGGCGCTAATGGCTGAAGGTAAATTGGTGCCGGATGCAGTCGTTATCGGTATGATCAGCAATAAATTAGATGCCAATAGGGATGCCGTCGGCTTTATTTTTGATGGCTTTCCGCGTACCGTAGCGCAGGCTGAGGCTTTGGACGAACTGCTGAAAAGCAAGAACGAGTCTATTGCCGGGATGATAGCGTTGGAGGTGGACGACGAAGAATTGGAGCACCGTTTATTGCTCCGCGGTAAAAGCTCGGGCCGCCCTGACGACGCCAACCCGGAAGTGATCCGCAAGCGTATTAAAGAATATAATGATAAAACCACTCCTGTAGCCGACTTTTACAGAAACCAAAATAAATTTACCAGCATCAATGGTATTGGTTCAGTCGAAGGTATATTCGATCTGATTTGCGCCATAATTGAGAAGTTGCGTAACGCAGCCTAAACACAAGCTCGGAATAGTCGTTTAG
>JAFDZL010000343.1 GCA_018266935.1 Bacteroidota bacterium
AAAGATGGGATATCGGCTATTTAAATCATAGTTCAGACAAACAGCAGCCATGACACACCCCCGCCCCTCTCAATAGGGGAACCGCGCAGGCATCATGGACATCACTATAATCCTGTAAATCGTGTTCAACTAGCCGCCATCCAAAAATATTCACCATTGACTATTCACTATTGACCGCTCTTCTGACATCCGACATCCGACATCCGACTTCCGACATCCGACTTCCGACTTCCGACTTCCAACTTCCGACATCCGACTTCCGACTCAATTCACCTTCGTCAGCGTGATCTCCCCGTTTCCCTGCGTATCGGGGTCGTCCTTCCAGGTACCGGTTAGTTTGCCGGTTTTATCCCAGGTGGCGATGGCAATTTCGGTGATGCCGACGTTTGCCGGCAGTCCGTAAACACATTTATAAGTGCAACTCAGCTGGTTGCCGGCGAGACTCCAGTTGCCGGGCGCCAGGTGCTGCGTGTTTTGCCCTTTGGTATCGGCTATCATGGTACCGTCAGGCTTGATGATCAGGCTGAAATATTGCTGCCCCAGTTCCGGCTGACCGGCTACGGTGTAGGTGCCGATCCAAAGGCCCTGTATAGTCGGCGGGACCGGTTGCGCGACGGCCTGTTTCTTGCAACTGAGCTGAAATAAAACGATGGATAAGGAAAATGCGACCAGTGCGACCGCGCTCATGAATACTTTTTTCATATAAAAAGGTTATAGCGGAAATATAGGGAATGTTGGGGATAAATAAAAGATAGCGGTCTTGTCCTACACTGTGACGCTGATAGTTATTATCGAAATTTTGTATTTTTGTATAAGCAAACGAGGTTATGGTAACGATCGATTCGACACTGGACGAAATAATGCAACTGGATTTTGCATCGCGCGAAATACTGCTTGAGATATTGCAGAAACGCCAGATGGAAGCCCGCCGCAACGAAATGGCCAAAAATGCAAAGCAATCGTTAAAGGACTACCACGCCGGTAAAGCTACCCCGCTTACCGCTGATGAGGCCATCAGGAAATTAAAGGCGCTTTGAACATAGGGTTCTATAAACACCCGTAACCCCACGTTACCCACTATCTTGAACTATGATTTTAATGATCGAATGAATACTATGAAATGTAAAGTTTCATAGCCCATCAAAAAATCACAAAAACGGCGTAGCCCTCTTGAGCACCTTAAAAAATAAACAACTCGCGAAAAATCATAGTTCAGACAATGAACCAGGGGCCTGTCGCCGGCTTTATCCCTTGCTGGAAATCAAGGTCCGTTGACTGGCACAGTTCAGAGATGGCTTCGTTCCTCGCCATGACGGTTTGGGATGTGCGCCGGAATCATGACCATCTATTAAAATCCTGTAGATCGTGTTAACTTTGGTAAAAAACTAACATGGATAATACCCGCGTTTACCGGATGTCGTTTGCGAGCGTTTACCCGCTCTATATCAGCAAAGCGGAAAGGAAGGGCCGCACCAAAGCCGAGGTGGACGAAATTATAACCTGGCTTACCGGCTACGACGGCGAGGCGCTGCAGCGGATCATCACCAACAAAACCGACTTCGAAACCTTCTTCGCCGAAGCGCCGGCGCTAAACCCGAACGTTACCAAAATAACCGGCGTCATCTGCGGCTATCGCGTGGAGGACATCGAGGACCCGGTAATGCAGAAAGTCCGCTACCTGGATAAGCTGGTTGACGAGTTGGCGAAGGGGCGACCGATGGAGAAGATATTGCGGAAGTAAATTAACAATCATGTCATTGCGAATCCCGAAACTTCGGGATGAAGCAACCTCGTCGCCAGTGCTTAGTCCGCCATGCATAACGACGGGGTTGCTTCGCAGCGCAATCAGCCCGCGGTCCGCTCGCAATGACACAGTTTATTAAATAGCGAAAATCAAAACGTACCACGTCGAACGTATCCCGATAGCTATCGGGCTAAGCAGCTATTCAATCCTGGTTCGTCCAGATCAGTTTGCCGGTATCATAGCCAAGCGACTTTGCTTTCGCCAGGTAATCGTCCTTAACCGCCTGCGGGATTGTCTTTTCCCGTGAAAGGATCCAGAGGTAATCAAGGTCATTACCCGCTACCAGGGCATACCGGTACTGGTCATCAAGCGCAATTACATTATAGCCTCCGTAAAACGGACCGAAAAAAGACACCTTCAGCCGGGCAACATCTTCACTTTCGACAAACTTTGCTTTACCGATGCTTTCTTTCCAGCGCTTGTTCGCATCGTCGTACCCCCTGTTGTCAACCCGTATAACGCCGGGTGAGCTGAGGGAATAATTAGCCGTAACATGGCTCAAACCTTTTTCAAACCTGAAATCAAAGCGGGCGATCTCGTACCAGGTGCCGAGGTACTTTTCCTTTTTAAATGGATGTACGGCTACTGCACCCTTCGGTATCGACACGCATGCGAAAAAGCTAAACATAACAAAAAGCGTCACTGTCGTTAACCTGATCAAATACTTCTCTTTCATAAATAACCCGGCAAATATACCTGCCTGTTTGATTATAAAAGGTGATGAACGTCATTATCAGGGATTAAGGATAAGCTTTTCAGCTTCGCTCCGATGGTACCTGTTCCTTGTCTTTTAGCAGGTAACTGATCAACTCCTCGTCCGTAGCTTTTCGCCCTATGCCGGCTGCCATGTCTTTTGATCGGAGTTCCCTGAACTCCTGTGTTTGCGCTTCCAAACCGAGTTCTTCGGCGAATTTCTTCAAAAGATCGGTTTTCTTGTCGGAATCTGATTTGATGATCAGCGTGGTCATACGCTAAGATAACACAAATAAAGGGATAGCAATTTTATTTCAGCCTGGGCGCCCCATAGCCGATCCTGCAAACTGCCAACTCAAAACTGCCAACTGAAAGCTGCCTACTTAATTCTGTACCCCACGCTTAGCCCGATAGTCCGGTTGTATATTTTATCGGCCGACATGTTGATGTTCCGCAGGCCGAAATCGTAGTTGGCGGTGAGGCTGATCTTCGGTGTTACCATGTATGAGGCGCTAAGCACAGCGCCGTAATCCATGAGCGCATAATCCTTGTTGCTGCCGAACTTGAGGCTGCCCGATTCGCTTTGCCCGCCGAAGTTACCGCTATAATTGCCAAACAGACCGGCGGCGATATATGGCCCGGCGCCGAAACGAAGTTCGTGCCCGCCCTCCATGGGTACAATGTAGTTGGCCTGCACGGGTATTTCCAGGTAATAAAGATTATCGCTTTCGCTGCCGTTATCCTGGGTGATCTTGAAGCCTTTTCCTACAAATTCCAGGCCTTCCGAAATGGCAAAATAACCCTGGTTTTGCGCTGCCGCGGGCCGCATGGGCCGCCAGTTGTATATACCGCTCCGGGCGCCGTCCGAAGGTCCCCCGGCGGAGTAGTCGCCGAGCGGGTCGGACTGGTCGAATGATTTTCCGGACGAGGCGCTGCCGACGCTGGTAAGCCATGGCTCTATCATCAGCCACTCGGCATTTTCCGATGGCGTTTTGCCGCCGATGTGGAGGGGCGAAGGCCCGCTAAAGCTCCCCGATGGCAGGTCGAGCGATGCCGCGGCCTCCTCGTGCATGATGGTAAAGCACCCGGAAGACAGGAACAGGAGCGAAGAGAGCCCCATCAACGTAAGTAGTCTGTTTATTTTCATAACGAATGGATTTAGCGTACTTGATAAATAGCAGCCGGAAGGTGGCGGGCGACCGGTTTAGATAGCAAACGCAGTAGGGTGAATACCTGCGAATTATCAATTAAAATTACGCGGCGGTTTTGAGAAAAGCAAGAGCGGTGTATGTAAAATTTTGGTTATCGGGGATGGTTTATTGTTCGCTGTTCATAGTCCGTAGCCGGGAATGCGCCATGCCTTCGTCGCCTAAAAACACGTATTCAGCACAAGTATTTATACGGTATGCGTATTTTTCTAACTTGTTAACTTTGAGTGAGTTTAGCAGTTCCGTGATGTTTGTGCCGAAGCTTGCCAGGCAGCTTAAAGCTGCTTTAGAAAAGGTGTCTTGTATGGATCACCGCGTTAAGCCTGAAATAAAGCTTTCAGGCAACACCATGACGATACGCTGCTGCTGCGAAGAATTTCATACAACGTGTGTAGTTACCGCACAGGAACTTGCCGGGGTTTTAAACCTCACCGGCCTGGCCATTAAATGAACCGAATAGTTTTAAGATAAACAATCTAAATTAAGAATGAAAAGCTCCGGGTGCAAATACTGCGGGGCTTTTCGCATTTATTGGGATGTGTCGATAGCCATTAACCGCCATACAATCATTGACCATTCACTATTGACCACAATCCTCACTCAATTGCCCAAAGGTCGGACGTATCGCGGTAATGATGGATAACGTCGATCAGCTCCTGTATCGCTTCCGTTGACAAGCTGATCGCGCCTTCAGGCGTGTAGGAAAATGATTTGCCCTCCCGTTCGACAGTGATAAATCCGCAGTAATCAGGGTCGTTCTTCCGGTCGGGGCTCGATATTCTTGCTTCCTTTTGGATATATTTTCCGCTGCCATGGAAGGGGTCGCGGTAAATGCTGTAGGTGTGCGTAAGGACCGGATGGTGATCCAGGCCGGGGTTGATGTCAGGGATAATGATCACATCAAAATCCTCATTTACAGTGGTAAAGATCGGTTGCATCGGCTAAGTTCTTTCGTCGGATAACAAGTTTACGTTAAAATAGTTTTAACTGCAAGCGGTTTACCGCAAACTG
>JAFDZL010000344.1 GCA_018266935.1 Bacteroidota bacterium
AATAGAAGTCGGCGCAGGTAACAGTTCAAAGAATGATGGAACAGGGCAGTTAACCGCGAATACTGACGGTATTGTTGATGGATCGGTTAAAAACAAGACGCATCTGCAAACGATGGCCTACCGGATAAAAAACTTATCTGCGTCAATGGGTGACAATAGCGATAACGAAAGCCCTGATGCTATGGCAGCCTCGCTGGATGAGCAAGCCTTGAATGCAAAATTGGCCAAGGTGCGGGAGCAGTGGGCGGCTAACCTGAGAAGTAAATTTTCCGGCCAATTTTTGGTTGAAAAGGTGAGTCCATGGCAAACGGTAAAAGCCCCATATCAGCCCAAAGAGTCGAATGACAATACCTATAACGTTGTCGTCCCGATCAATGGAGTTGAATATGGTGCATTTATCGTTACCAATCTGCAGTCTTCAAAGCAAGCATTTATCTTCCAGTTTTCTGGCGCCGGCGATGTGTCAGATTCCGGGCTGTTTACCGTGCCATTTGTAACATCGGGTAACGCGCATAATGAGACCGCTGATCCGTTAGTGCCTGTCGCCAACAGCCTTGACCTTGAGCCAGGCGAATCGCGGATGTGCATATTTAAAATATCGGGGAAAAAAGCAGGTCAGGATAATAGCACACTGAAAATACAGTCAGGAGCATCCTCGGTTAATCTATCACTTAACATAAATGTAACTAATGTATCTTTTGGTTCCACCTTTTCACTCAATGCTAATGCCTGGGCTTATCTCAATTATCCGCTAGTTGCCGATAGGAAAGCCGAAGCAATAGCAGATCTCCACGCACATCATATTAATACTATGGTCGTTCCGCCCAATGTATTACCTATAGTTGGCAGCAATGATTTTTCGAAATACAATAACTACATAGCGCAAATAAAGTCATTCAAGAATATTTGCCTGTTTATGAATCTTGCCAGCGGGTCTTATAAAAATTCGTTTAAAACGACACCCTTTTTATCAGACCAATGGAAGGCCAATTTTCTAACTTGGTATAGCCAAATTGTACAGGGAGCTAAGGTTGCCGGCATATCCGCTTCACAGCTTTATGTGTACCCTTATGATGAGGTGAGGGGTGCATATGTGCGTAACTCAGCTGATTTTTTGACCTGGTTACGCCAAGCGCATCCTGAAATTAAAACCTTTGGTACCCTGGTCGATCAAACCGGATGTGATAAGATAATGCCTTTGCTGACAGTGTCTACGTTACTAAGAACAATGAAGAGCGCTGAGGATGTCGCAAGTGCTAACGCGGGAACTCATGATCTTTGGCTCTACGAGACCAACGGCGGTTCTGAGGCCTTGTCTGCATATGCCTATTATCGCCTGATCGCCTGGGAGGCCTTCGTTTATGGTTTCCAGGGCGTGGGATTTTGGAACTATGCTGACGCGACGGGGAAACTCGAACTGGATGCATATGACGGGGCGAACTCTGTTAATTATTCGGTGATCTATCACGGCGCCGGAACTGAAATTCTTTCAAGCCGGCGCTGGGAGGCGTTTAAACTGGGAATTGAAGATTATGAACTACTGAAAAAGTACGCTGCAAAAGCCGGTTTGAACGGTGCGAAGGATCTTGCCAAATCGGTATTGGATAACCCGAATGACGTTAATATGGCCACCCGGGCTCGTGAACAGATGCTGAAGGCTTTAGCGCAGTAAAGCGTACAACAGCTGCGTCCTGACGGCTTGAGCTTTGCAGTGTTGATAAGTGTCGCAGTTGTTTTAATAGTTTTATAAATCATTTTTGCGAAATTGCAGGGGTTTATAATGAGGCTATTAGTTAACACGCTGAAGCACCTTAAAGCAAAGCAGATCGTTTACCAGGTTGTGTATAAGGTGATAAAGGCCAAACCTTTATCCGGATATCTGTCACCTGGTATGTTGACGCCGTCTTATCTCATGTTTAGCAATTTTTTACCGGTTATACCATGTGCATCAACGCACCAGCGGTTCAATTTCCTGAACCAGGAAGTGCAGTTCCAAACAAAAATTGACTGGCAATATGCTGCAAACGGCAAGCTGTGGAACTATAACCTTCAATATGGCAATTATCTGTTACAGAGCGATATCCCTCTTGAAAAGCGCATTGAATGGATCACCGATCTATACAGCTGTTTGAATAATGGCGGACTGCCACTGGAGCCGTACCCGGTTTCGTTGAGGGCCATTAATGTCATACGTCTTTGCAGTAATGAAAAAATCGAGGATCAGCGCATTCTCAAGCCTCTATCCGCCGAATTGCAGTTCCTTTCAAAACGTTTTGAATTTCACTTATTAGGTAACCATTTGCTCGAAAACGCTTTCGCATTGCTGATGGGCGGCGCTTTTTTTAACAACAAAGCCTGGCAGGATAAAGCCCGCAAAGTATTGGAGCAGGAACTGAATGAGCAAATACTCGCTGACGGAGGGCACTTTGAGTTAAGCCCAATGTATCATCAAGTCATCTTATATCGCCTTTTGGAATTAATTGACTGGTATACCGGGTATCCCGAAAAGGTAAGTGTATTTTTGAACTTTCTTAATGCCCGGGCCGCCATGATGCTTGCATGGTTAAAAAACATGACCTTTCATAACAACGAGATACCGTTATTTAATGACAGTGCGCCGGGCATCGCTTATGATACCGACCGGCTTTTGCGATATGCGGCGCATTTAGGGGTGAAGCCCGCACCAACCCTGCCGTTATCCGCATCCGGTTACAGAATGTACCACAACAATACTTATGAATGTGCTGTTGATGTGGCGCCGATAGCAGCCTCATACCAGCCAGGGCACGGTCATGCTGATGCACTTTCGTTTATTCTGTATTATAAAGATGCCCCCGTATTTATTGAGGCCGGTACATCAACTTACAACGATGGTGAAACCCGCGAGTTTGAACGATCGACGGCGGCACATAGCACGGTAATTGTGAACCAGGCAAATTCATCGCAGGTTTGGGGGAACTTCCGTGTGGCTGACAGGGCCAATTCGAAAATCTTGAAAGAAGATAAACAGGCAATTACAGCCAGCCACGATGGTTATTATAAAGATTTTAAGGTTACGCATCAGCGCTCTTTCACTTTTACTGAACGGGAAGTCGCCATCCAGGATAACTTGATCGGAAAAACGGTTAATAATGCGGCAGCCAGGTTTTACCTGCATCCGAATGTGAAATATTCCTTTCAGAACGACGGGAATGTTTTGCTTGAAAATATCGGCACAATTACTTTTTCCGACGCCCGGGATATTAAAATTAAGGAATGTGCTATTGCACACGGATATAACCGGGTACTGACCTCAAATGTCATTGAAGTTTTTTTTGACCGTGAATTACACACACGGATTGTGTTTTTATAATATTTAATGAAAGTAGTTTATTTCTATCAATATTTTTCTACTCCAAACGGTTCCTGGGGGACGCGGGTTTATGAATTTGCTAAAAAGTGGGTTGAGCAGGGACATGAGGTTACCGTCGTTTCCAGTATTTACAGTAAATCGGACCTTAAAGCTTCAAAGTTGGTAGAGGACCAATTCTTTGAAGGTATCCATGTGAAGGTGATTAACGTTGTTATCGACAATAAGCAGGCGACAATTAAAAGGATACGGTCTTTCATTCTATATGGTCTGCTGTCTTCTTATTATGCGCTCACGCTGAAAGCCGATGTGGTCGTGGCATCATCCGGCCCGATCACTGTAGGATTGCCCGGTTTGGTTGCCCGGTACCTGAGAGGGCGAAAATTGCTATTTGAAACGCGCGACCTATGGCCTGAAACGGCTATAGAGCTTGGCATATTAAAAAATAAAACGCTTCAAAAACTTTGTTATTGGTTTGAACGCTGTTGTTATAAAGCATCATCCTATATAGTAACGTTGTCGCCGGGAATGACCAAAAATATTAACCAGCGTTTCGGTATAACCAGGATCGATGACGTAACGAACGCGGCTAACATTGCGCTTTTTTCGAATAAAGTGCCGTTTCAGTCGGATATTGTACAGCGGGGCAAATTTGCAGTTTATACGGGCAATATCGGGATGGTAAACAACTCCTATTGGTTGTATGGAGCAGCCAAATGCCTAAAGGAAGCCGGCAGAGATGATATAAAGATCGTGCTAATAGGAGAGGGGCAGCAGCGCGAAGAATTAGAGCAATTGGCGAAACAGGAAGGTATCGATAATTTTATCCGCCTGGGTTTAATGCCTAAAACCGAGTTGGTTGGTTATGTCCAGAGTGCGCTGGTGTCGCTTGTACCTTTAAAAGGGACGCCGGTTTTAGATACTTCGTCACCAAACAAACTATTCGAATCGCTTGCGGCTGGTGTACCTGTTATTCAAAATACCAACGGATGGCTGAAGGACTTCCTGAAGGAACACCAGGTTGGGTTTACCCTGGACCCTGAAAATCCGAAAGTTCTGGCCGATCAGTTGATCTGGATGGACGCGCACCCTGAGGAAGTTAAAGCTTTGGGCAAGCGTTCCTACGAGGCTGCTATCAAATATTTTGATAAAGATTACCTTGCTGATAAGATGCTGAAAATATTGGAAAAGACATATGCCTCAAAAAGATAGATACCTGGTAACCGGCGGTAGCGGCTTCCTGGGCAGAATATTGACACGTTACCTGAAACAGACCGGTAATGAGGTTTTTCTGTTGGGGCGCTCGGCAGAAAATGACCTGACTTTTGATATTTCAACAGAATTTGATCTTCGGGCCGATCTAAAATTTGATATAGTTATACATGCGGCAGGTAAAGCGCATTCTGTTCCGCGTACGGCACACGAAAGCGACGAATTTTTTGATGTGAATTTTAAGGGCACCAAGAACCTGTGCCATGCGCTGGAAAAGTTAACCGACAAGCCTGCTGCTTTTATCTTCATCAGCACGGTGGCAGTATATGGGCTGGACGAAGGCATAGGGATCAGCGAGTCGCATGCTTTAAACGGGCAAACTCCTTATGCCAAAAGTAAGATCATGGCTGAAGAATGGCTGCAGGGATGGGCATCGGAAAGCAACATAAAGCTTGGTATTTTACGTCTTCCCCTCATCGCCGGACCAAATCCACCTGGAAACCTAAGCGCGATGATCGATGGTATCCGGATGGGGCGATACTTTAGCATCGGCGATGCAAACGCAAAGAAAAGCATTGTTTGGGCCGAAGATGTAGCGGGCGTCATCCCGACTGCAGCAGCCAGGGGGGGAATATTTAACCTGACCGATGGCCATCACCCGAGTTTTGGCGAACTGGAAAAAATCATAGCCCATGCGCTCGGCAAAAAGGATCCGATGAAAATTCCTCCAGCTCTGGCTAAATTTATGGGAAAAACAGGGGATATTTTGGGAAAAGCTTCACCGATCAATACCAATAAACTGAAAAAGATCACATCCACATTGACATTTGACGATAGTAAGGCACGGCAGCTATTGAACTGGAATCCCTCACCTGTGCTTGAAAAACTACCCGGTACATTATGATGTATTTAATCATTGCTATTGCTTTATTTACCACGCTCTTGATTTACTTTCGTATTGCGGAGATCTATAATATCATCGATCATCCAAACGAACGGAGCTCACACGGCGAAAAAACGATCAGGGGTGGCGGAATAATATTCGGTTTCTCTATCATTGCCGCGGTCATGCTGCATCCGCAGTATTGGATGCCGGGTTTGGGCGCCCTGATCATTGGGTTTATTAGCTTTCTTGATGACAGGCTGACGCTTTCAGGCCGTATCCGGATATTATTTCATTTAATGGCGGTTACGCTGCTGTTTTTATACCTGCAGTTATTTACGTTATTCCCGGTTTACTGGGCAATAGCATTGTACATTTTGGTAATTGGCATTATCAATATGTATAATTTTATGGATGGCATCAATGGGATAACGGGTTGTTATTCACTGGTAATACTGGCCGGGCTGCAATATGTTAATTTATACCAAACTTCTTTTATCGATGCAGATATGATCTGGCTGCCGATCCTGGCGTGCCTGATCTTCCTATTTTATAACTTCAGGAAGAAGGCCCGGTGTTTTGCCGGAGATGTTGGCAGTATAACCATAGCCTTCTGGCTCATCTTTCTCGAACTAACTTTGATATTCGTAAGCCACAACTGGTCGTATATCTTATTCATGGCGGTGTACGGCGTCGATTCGGTGATTACAATTTTACACAGGCTTATGCTGAAGCAAAATATTTTCAAGGCGCATCGCTTGCATTTTTATCAAATACTTGCAAACGAGCAGAAAATATCGCATTTGCTGGTGTCAACAGGATATACGATACTACAGGGAACTATTATCATAGCTATCGTAGTTAACCCTAACTTACCCGCATGGATATTTTTTCTTGCGACTATTACCCCGCTAACAATTGTTTATATCTTATTGAAACCAAGGTTAATGCGCATTTAAGTATCTTTGCTGAAACTGCTTTTCAAACGAGATCCAGTATGTGGATTCGCTGAGTTATTAAACCCATTTTATATATAATTATGTTGAACATTGCCGGTAGAGTTCCCGTATAAGCCCCCTACCCAGCTTATTAAGTTTTTTGTTTATTTAAAAAATGCTACTTTTACTAAACATCCGTCCTATCCTGCTTACTTTATGAAAAAATATTTACTGTTTACTAAAATTGTTCCCCGTTGGCTGATAATGCTTATCGACCTGGTTATTGTCGCCTGGTCGTTTTCTACTTCCTATTTTATAGTTCAGCGATTTGAATTTGCTACGATACTTCGCGGCTATTTTTTTATTTTAACCGGTCTATATTGCGCAATTTCAACTATAGTAATGTATCTGATGCGGGTGCACACAGGCTTGATAAGGTATTCCAATACCCGCGACGTGCTGCGTATTTTCAGCAGCGTTTTCTTAACAAGCACCGTGTACCTGGTTGTAATAAATCTTTGGGTAACCCACTTTTTGCATTTGAACCTGGTTACAATCAATCTGGTATTGCTGGTGAATTTTTCCGTTTCGAGCACCTTGCTGATACTGCTGCGGACGACGGCAAAAAGTGCGTATTTCTATCTGAATTATAACAGCACAGGTAAAAAGACAGTAGTAGTAATTTACGGCTCGGACAACAATGCGGTTTTAGTGAAGCAGGCGCTTGAGGCGAGTGCTAAAGCGAATTTCGCTGTCGTTGGTTTTGTTGATGATAACGTAAAGAAGATCGACAAAGAGATCCAACAAGTGAGAGTTTACCATATCGATAAACTGGAAAAACTAAAAGAAAAACATAATGTTGACAAGCTTATCATCATGAATCATAGTCTAGATGAGCAGGTAAAAAAATCAACGCTTGAGAAATGTCTTGCTTTGGGAATCCAGGTACTCACCGTGCCGCCTTCCGACCAGTGGATATATGGTAAGCTAAACCCGCAGCAGATACAGGATTTGAAGATCGAGGACCTTTTACAACGCAAGCCGATTCAAATCGATAATTCTAAAATATCGGAAGATCTGTATGGCAAACGTGTACTGGTGACAGGCGCTGCAGGCTCAATCGGATCTGAAATTGTACGTCAGGTATTAAGCTACAAACCGTCCATGGTTATTTTGTGTGACCAGGCTGAGTCGCCTTTACACGAAATGAAGCTGGAAGTGGAAGAAAGGTTTCATAGCGTCCTTTCAAGAATATTCATAGCCGATGTACGGAACTATCGCCGTATGTACAGATTGTTTGATATGTATAAGCCTGAAGTGGTTTTTCACGCTGCCGCTTACAAGCACGTGCCGATGATGGAAGAAAATCCGTCGGAAGCTGTATTGACTAATGTGCTGGGCACGAAACACGTTGCTGACCTTTCTGTTGCATTCGGCGTGAGCAAATTCGTGATGGTATCAACGGATAAAGCGGTTAACCCATCCAATGTGATGGGTACTACCAAGCGTATTGCCGAAATTTATATCCAGTCGTTAAAAGACAGCCCGGCTAATCATAAGAACGGAATCCCATCGACACGTTTCGTTACAACCCGGTTCGGTAACGTTCTTGGCTCGAACGGGTCCGTGATACCGCGTTTCAGGGCACAGATACAAAAGGGTGGGCCTATCACGGTTACACATCCGGATATTACCCGTTATTTCATGACGATACCCGAAGCCGTTCAACTGGTGTTGGAGGCGGGTACGATGGGTACCGGTGGCGAAATATTTATTTTCGATATGGGCGAGCCCGTGAAGATAACAGACTTGGCGCTGAAGATGATCAAACTGGCTGGCTTGCAGCCTGAAAAGGACATAAAGATAATTTACCCAGGGTTAAGACCGGGTGAGAAACTTTACGAAGAATTGCTGAATATGGGCGAACTTACGATGCCAACCCACCACCCGAAAATCAAAATTGCCAAAGTAATCACCTATTCCTATGAGCAGGTCGTAAAGAATATGGAAGAACTGCTTGAACTGAATAAATATCATGATGAAGTGGCATTGGTAAATAAAATGAAAGATATCGTTCCTGAGTTTATTAGCAGAAATTCTCATTTTGAGTTCCTGGACGGCGCGAGCGGGGACGAAGCGGAAATAGAAGTTTTGATTAACAATTAAGAGAATTTTCCCTTTTTGAGATATAAAACGTCCGGTTATTTGCCGGACGTTTTTTGTTAATAACCAGTTTTTGAATTGGATGCTTCCCAAAGTTTAAAGGCGCGCATGGCTTCTTCGGGCAATAGCCTTGTTAAGCGTAAAGTGCGCTCATAAAGCGGCAATTCTAATTCTTTGTAAATGAAATGGTCATCAAACCCTATCGATGCGGCATCGTTTTTGGTGTTGCCATAATAAATAGCATCAAGATGCGCCCAATAGATAGCGCCGAGGCACATCGGGCAGGGTTCGCAGCTGGTATAGATCACACAACCCCGCAGGTTATAGGTGTTGAGTTTTTGACAAGCCAGCCTGATCGCTGAAACCTCGGCATGGGCTGTAGGGTCATTCTGCGATATTACGCGGTTGGCACTTTCGGCCACGATTTTACCGTCCTTCACGATCACTGCGCCAAACGGGCCGCCCAGTCCCTGCTTTACATTTTGTTCGGCAAGTTCAAAAGCTCTGCGGATAAACTTTTCCTGCTCCTGCGTTTCCATGGGTATAAAATTAAAAACCCCGGTTTAAAAACCGGGGTTCAAAAGATCATTATATTTCAATAAGTTATTATTTCTTGTCCTTGGCGTACGCATCGTTGATCTTTTTTACAAAATCGGTCGTCACGTCAAGACTCGGGTCTGCATATAGCAAATTAGCATTACCAGTTTGGAAAGTAAGCACCATTTTATAGCCGTTATCTTTGGCATATTGCTTCGTGAAAGTATATATCTTGTCATATAGCTTTTTGCTCTCATCAGCCTGTGTATTTTGGAAATCAGCTCCGGCGCTTTGGCTATATTGCTGAAGTTCCTGATTTTCACGCTGCAAACGCTGCTCGGTCATGGAGCGTTCATTAGCGCTCATTGTGTTTACATTCTTCTGGTATTCGGCATATTCGCGCTGAAATGCTTGTTGTTTTGAGCCAACGTCATTCTTTGCTGCTGCACCTTTGTCGTCAAGCCGTTTACGCATATCTTTTGCATAATCATATTTCACCATAAGGGTGTCCTGGTTGATAAATACGATCTGGCCGCTGACCGGGCCGCTTGATGATGCCGCGTTAGTGCTGCTGCCAGATTTATTGCAAGCCGCCAGGCTTCCTGCCGCCAGTAAGCCTATAGTTAATTTTACAATTGAAGCCTTGATTTTCATTTTACCTGTCAAAAAATTTTGACAAAGATAAACTTTAACCGCAAGTATCCTAATTTCCTAATGTGCAGATATGTCCCGGTAGCCAATGGGACACAGACGTACTGATTTTGACTTGTCAAATATGCCATGAACAACGTGTAAAATCGCTTAATAAAGACGCTGTTTTGTTCATCTGCACATCTGCATATTTGCACATATGCACATCCGTCGGGACACATTTACACATCGGCATATTTTCTCCACAAAATGCGTCAGTTCCGGGCCAAAATGCGTATTTTTGAAGGTTACTGTTTCTCACAAATATGACTGAAAAAAATAAAGACAAATCCAATTATTCAGCAGATAATATACAGGTTTTAGAAGGTTTGGAAGCGGTGCGCAAACGCCCTTCCATGTATATCGGCGATACTGGCGCGAAAGGCTTGCATCATCTTGTCTATGAGGTGGTTGATAACTCGATAGACGAAGCACTGGCCGGTTACTGCGACACGATCAACGTTATAATTCATAAAGGAAATTCGGTTACCGTTGAAGATAATGGTCGTGGCATACCGACCGGTATAAATACAAAAGAGCAAAAGTCGGCATTGGAAATAGTGATGACCGTGCTGCATGCGGGCGGTAAGTTCGATAAGGACACTTATAAAGTATCCGGCGGTTTGCACGGTGTTGGTGTTTCCTGCGTTAATGCGCTGTCAACGCACATGATTACCGTTGTTCATCGCGAGGGTAAAATATTTACGCAGGAATACGAGCGCGGCAAGCCATTGTTCGACGTTAAAGCTATAGGCGAATCAAATAAAACCGGTACCATACAGACGTTTCATCCCGATCCGGAAATATTTACACAAACGCTTGAGTATAAATACGAGACGCTGGCTACCCGTTTGCGCGAGCTGGCTTTCCTGAACAAAGGCATTAAGCTGACCATTACTGACGAACGCGTAACAAACGAGGATGGCAGTCACCTGTCTGAAACCTTCTATTCGGAGGGTGGCCTGAAGGAGTTTGTAAAATACCTTGATGGTACACGCACGCCTTTGATCCCTGAGCCAATTTATGTCGAAGGTACCAAGCAGGGCGTTCCGGTAGAATTGGCGCTGCAATACAATGATACTTACAGTGAAAATGTCTTTTCGTATGTCAATAATATTAACACCATCGAAGGCGGTACGCACGTAGCCGGGTTTCGCATGGGCTTGACGCGTACATTGAAAAGCTACGCCGATAAAGAGGGGCTGCTGAAAAACGTGAAGGTGGATATTACGGGTGACGACTTCAGGGAGGGCTTAACAGCCGTAATTTCTGTAAAGGTGGCCGAACCGCAGTTCGAAGGTCAGACCAAAACCAAATTGGGTAACAGCGAGGTGAGCGGCGCGGTGAATGTGGCTGTAGGCGAAATTCTGACTAATTATTTGGAAGAAAACCCGCGCGAGGCCAAGATGATCGTTCAAAAGGTGATCCTGGCGGCCACAGCACGGGCAGCGGCACGTAAGGCGCGCGAAATGGTACAGCGTAAGAATGTCATGAGCGGCTCGGGTTTGCCGGGCAAACTGGCGGATTGCGCCAATGGCGACCCGACGCTTTGTGAGATATTTCTTGTCGAAGGTGACTCCGCAGGAGGTACAGCCAAACAAGGCCGCAATCGCGAATATCAGGCTATTTTGCCGTTAAGGGGTAAGATACTGAACGTGGAAAAGGCCATGGAGCACAAGATCTACGAGAACGAGGAGATCAAGAATATGTTTACGGGGCTTGGTGTAAGTATCGGCACCCCCGAAGACGACAAAGAGCTCAACATCTCGAAGCTGCGTTATCACAAGATCATTATCATGACCGATGCCGACGTCGACGGCTCGCACATCACCACGCTGATCCTGACGTTTTTCTTCCGTTATATGAAGGAACTCGTAGAGTTTGGCTACGTATATATCGCCACGCCGCCGCTTTATTTGGTAAAAAAAGGCAAGGACCAGGAATATTGCTGGAACGAGACGCAACGCGAAGCGGCGATACAGCGCCTGAAAGGCAGCGGTAAGGAAGACAGCGTGCATACCCAGCGCTACAAAGGTTTGGGCGAAATGAACGCCGAGCAGCTATGGGAAACTACCATGAACCCGAGTACACGTACCCTGAGGCAGGTAAGTATTGAGAATGCTGCCGAGTGCGACCATACTTTCTCTATGCTGATGGGCGATGAAGTTGCCCCGCGCAGGGAGTTCATTGAAAAGAATGCAAAATATGCGAGGATAGACGCGTAAGAACTATGTATAATTGTGAAATTTTTAAGGCTCTGGCTTTCAACGGTCAGAGCCTTTTTAACATTTATTGACTTTTCAACAACGGTTAGCTATCTCCGCTTTTTTGATAGATTTGTATTCCTCGGGGAGATAAGTTATGCCGGATTTTTCGCACTTACACGTACATACTCAATTTTCGTTACTTGACGGCGCCGCCGATATATCCAAGCTATATAAAAAGGCAGCCGCTGACGGGATGAAAGCTATTGCCATAACCGACCATGGCAATATGTTCGGCGTGTTCAAATTTGTAGCCGAGGCAGGTAAACACAACGTGAAACCTATCGTCGGCTGCGAGTTTTACGTAGTTGAGGACCGGCATAGGAAGCAATTTACCAAAGAGAAAAAGGACGTCCGGTATCACCAGCTTTTATTGGCCAAAAACGCCGAAGGCTACCGCAACCTGGTGAAGCTATGCTCCCTGGGCTATATGGAAGGGCTGTACAGCAAATGGCCGCGTATAGACAAGGAACTGATCCTGAAATATCATAAGGGACTGATCGCTACGACCTGCTGTATCGGCGCGTCTGTTCCTCAATCTATCCTGAGAAACGGCGAGGAAGAAGCTGAAAAAGAATTTAAATGGTGGCTCGACCTGTTCGGCGAGGATTATTATATCGAATTGCAGCGTCACGATATTCCCGAGCAGGATATCGTCAATAATACGTTGTTAAAATTTGCCAAAAAGCACAACGTCAAGATCATTTGTTCGAATGATTCGCATTATGTAGATCAGCAGGACTCCAATGCACACGATATTTTGCTTTGCGTGAACACGGGCGATATGCAAAGCACGCCGATAGCAACGGACGAGGAAGGCGGCAAGGGCTTCCGTTTCGGTTTCCCCAACGACCAGTTCTACTTCAAAACGCAGGACGAAATGGCGAAGCTGTTTCACGATCTGCCGGAATCGCTGGATAATACCAATGAGATTGTGGATAAGGTTGAGGTGCTGAAGCTGAAACGGGATATCATGCTGCCTAATTTCCCGATACCTGAAGAATTTAAGATCCATAACGGTCAGGACGCCGATACACTGAACCAATGGGAATATCTGAAACACCTCACATTTGTGGGTGCAAAGGAACGTTACCGCGATATAACGCCTGACGTTGAAGACCGCATCAATTTCGAATTGTTCACCATCAAAACGATGGGCTTTGCAGGGTACTTCCTGATCGTATCCGACTTTATCAAGGCAGGCCGCGATATGGGTGTATTCATCGGTCCGGGACGCGGTTCGGCGGCGGGCTCCGTAGTAGCCTATTGTATTGGTATAACAAATATCGATCCGGTAAAATACAACCTGCTGTTTGAGAGGTTCCTCAACCCCGACCGTAAGTCGATGCCCGATATTGATACGGATTTCGATGACGCCGGTCGCCAGAAAGTGATCGACTATGTAGTGGATAAATACGGCAAAAACCAGGTAGCCCAGATCATCACGTATGGTTCCATGGCCGCCCGAACCAGCATACAGGACGTAGGCCGTGTACTGGATATGCCACTTTCGGAAGTGAACGCCATCAAGAAATTAGTACCCGAAACTTTGGGAATCACACTTCGCGGAGCGATCGACCAGGTGCCGGAACTGAAGGAAATATTTAACGGCAGCGATCTACGTGCAACAGTTCTTCGTGAAGCCGAAAAACTGGAAGGCTCTGTCCGTAACACGGGCGTTCATGCCGCCGGTATCATCATCGCGCCGGATGACCTCACCAATATTGTTCCGGTTGCTACTGCAAAAGACTCCGACCTATTGGTTACCCAGTTTGATGGACGCGTGATCGAAGATGCGGGCGTTATCAAAATGGACTTTTTGGGTCTGAAGACGCTTACCATTATCAAGGATGCTTTGCGGCTCATCAAGCAAAACCACGGAGTTGACATAGAGATTGACAATATATCACTTGAAGATCAAAAGACCTTTGAGCTCTACCAGCGGGGCGACACCAACGGCACGTTCCAGTTTGAAAGTGACGGTATGCAGATGTACCTCCGTGATCTGAAACCGGATAAGTTCGAGGATCTTATCGCTATGAATGCCCTATACCGTCCGGGCCCGATAGAATATATCCCGAACTTTATCAAACGTAAGCATGGTTTAGAGCCGATCACTTTCGACCTGCAGGATATGGAGGAGCACCTGGCCGAAACCTACGGTATCACAGTTTACCAGGAGCAGGTAATGCTTCTTTCGCAGAAACTGGCCGGCTTCAGTAAAGGCGATGCCGATGTGCTGCGTAAGGCGATGGGTAAGAAGCAAATCGAAGTGCTAAACAAGATGGAGGCACAGTTTATGACGGGCGCTACCGCTAAAGGTCACCCCCAGGATAAACTGACCAAAATATGGAACGACTGGAAGGCATTCGCTCAATATGCGTTCAACAAATCGCACTCCACCTGCTATGCATTCGTAGCTTATCAAACCGCTTACCTGAAGGCGCATTACCCGGCTGAATACATGGCCGCCGTATTGAATAACCAAAACAGCATAGAGAAGATATCCTTCTTTATGGAGGAATGCCGCCGAATGGGTGTGCCGGTGTTGGGGCCGGACATCAACGAGTCGGATATGGCCTTTGCCGTTAACGACAAAGGCGAAGTTCGCTTTGGACTGACTGGCGTGAAAGGCGTAGGTGAAAAAGCAATAGAAAGCATCATAGAAGAACGTATCGCTAACGGACCATACCTATCTGTATATGATTTTGCCAGGAGGTCGAATGTGCGCTCAGTGAATAAAAAATCTTACGAAAATTTAGTGTATGGAGGGGCCTTTGACAACTTTGGCATCAGCCGCTCGCAGTTTTTTGCCAAAACCGAGAATGGCCTGTTGTCAGGTATCGAGCGCCTGATCAAATACGCAAACGATTATCAAAACACACAAAGCAGTACGCAGGCTTCACTATTCGGCGGATCGGTTGCGTCCTATATCCCTGAACCACCCATGCCGGACGCGGAAGAGTTTCCACTGATCGAAAGACTTAAGTATGAGAAAGATGTGATCGGGATATACCTCACCGGCCACCCCCTGGATAACTACAGACTTGAGCTGAACAGGTACTGCAATACGACTGTCTCCGACCTGGTGACCATGCAAAAAGCCCGTTCGGGGGAGGGCGGCGATGACGTGAAAGCTGCCTTTGCAGAACTGCGCAAGCGCGGCGAATTGTGTGTAGGCGGATTGGTATCCAGCGTCCAACACAAAACAACCAAGACGGGAAAACCGTTCGGTACATTTGTTTTGGAAGACTATAACGATTCGTACGAATTTGCCTTGTTTGGCGACGACTACATTAAATACCGGAACCTGTTGGTCGATGGTTATTTTTTGCAGTTGAGAGGCATCATCGAAGAAAAATTCCGGCAAAAAGACAACTGGGACATGCGCATCACCAACATGGGCCTGCTGACAGAGGTCCGCGATAAGCTGGCGAAATCCATTACCGTGTGCCTGGAATTGAATTCGCTTAACAGCAACATGATGGACAGCCTGCAGCAGATCGTGGAAATTAACAACCAAAAATACCCTAACAAAAGCTGTACGCTGAAATTCATGGTGAAGGATATGGAAGAATCGCTGCTGATCGAATTGCCGTCAAAGACCTTTAAGGTTAATCCGAACGATGAACTGATGGCTGAGATACACAACCTTACACATGTAGAGCCCGTGCTGAATTAAGCGTTAAATACTGTTAAACTCTCAGCTTATTGATCGCCATGGCATAACTTCGCATCATGCTGCGAAGAACATTTTTCCTATTCATTATTTTCTTAGTGGTATGTGCCTGGGCAAACGCCCAGGTGATCACTGGTAAGATCCTTGCCGATTCGACCCGAAAACCAATTGCTGCCACGATCATCACACATTCCGGTCAAACTGCAAGCAATAATAATGGTGAATTTGCAGTACGCGTTGCAGGCATTGGAGATACGATCAAAGTATTTGCGATAGGGTACAATCCTTCGGTCTACCCGATCAAATCAACCAAACAAGAGCATCTGGTCATCTATCTGAAGCCTAATACCATTTTATTGAACGATGTGCTGATCAAAGCAGAGCGCAATCATCAAAAGGACTCGCTCGACAGGCGGAAAGAATACAGTAAGGTATTCAACTATCAGCCGCCAAAGGTGAAAGATGCTCTTGTCGCGCCGCCTTCCAACGTTCCGTTTACTTTTGTAAGCGTCGATTTGCTCACATTATTGAACTCGCTAACCAAAAACGGTGACCCCAAATATAAATTCCAGAAACTGCTGCTAAAGGATGAACAAGCCAATTATATAGCCACCCGTTTTAACCGCGGCCTGGTGACGCGCACGACCGGACTGAAAGGCGACTCACTGAACATGTTTATGGAAAAATATTATCCGCGTGTTGACTGGATTAGAACAGCGAGCGACTATGATATTATCATCTATATTAAGACCAAGGCCGCTGAATTCAGTAAGCCAGAGAATTAGCTTCTGCCGCTGTTAATAAACCGGTCCTGTTAATAACTATTTTTCAGTCCGAAAAGATATTACTCTACTTTTATTGTCACCCGAAAGCTAACGTAAGGGCCCAGGTTAATCGGATTGTCAGAATGCAAACCTTGTTTGTGGCGAGCAATAGAGATAGTATAAATTTGGAAGAAAGACTTAAAATGTACAGATCATGGCTTTAGAAATAACTGATGCGAACTTCGAAGAACTTGTACTGAGATCGAACAAACCCGTTTTGTTAGACTTTTGGGCCGAATGGTGCCCTCCCTGCCGAATGATCGCTCCTTCGGTAGAAGAGATCGCCAATGAATACAGCGGTAAAGCGATTGTAGGAAAAGTGAACGTGGATTACAATCCTGGTGTCGCGACGAAGTATGGCATACGCAACATCCCGGTATTATTGTATTTTAACAAAGGCGAAGTAGTTGACAAACAGGTTGGCGCGGCGCCAAAATCTATACTGGCCGGCAAATTAGCAAAACAGTTATCGTAGAATAGCGGTACTGTCACCTGAAAATTAAGCTACCGTTGCAGCATAATACTTTTGTCAGAATGTCAGTACGTTACTTGTGGCAAGCAATTTGATTAGCATATATTTGGAGGAAATTTTAAAAATTTAAAAAAAGATGGCTTTAGAAATAACTGATGCAAACTTTGAAGAACTGGTGCTGAAAGCGGACAAGCCGGTGCTGATTGACTTTTGGGCTGAATGGTGCGGTCCTTGCCGTATGGTTGGCCCCGTAGTAGAAGAAATTGCAAAAGAATACAGCGGCAAAGCTGTTGTAGGAAAAGTGAATGTGGATAACAATCCCGGCATATCGATGAAGTTCGGTATCCGCAACATCCCTGCTTTATTGTACTTCAACAAAGGCGAGATCGTTGACAAACAGATCGGCGCTGTGCCAAAATCTATTTTGGCCGGTAAGCTGGACAAACAGTTAGCATAAAAGATACATTCTGCTATATCGAAGCCGGTTGCTGAAAAGCGACCGGCTTTTTTTGTTTAACATACTGCATCGTCCTAAAATAAGTTGACACAAAAGTTGACTTATATGGAAAAAGCGATTAAAAACAGACATTTCAGGAAAACGCAAAAGGACTACAGTTTGGCCTTTAAGCTGGGTGTAGTTGACGAAG
>JAFDZL010000345.1 GCA_018266935.1 Bacteroidota bacterium
AGGGTTGTCTCTCGCCCCTAGCGGCGCCTATTTGGTAGTAACAGGTAAGTTTGATCTGCTGCCGATCTTCTTTTCGCTGGCGGTACTATGCTGGGTCAGCGGCTTCGATATCATCTATGCCCTGCAGGACGAAGAATTCGACCGCGGCCAGCAGCTGCATTCCATCCCTGCCTGGCTGGGGAGGAAGAATGCTTTGACCTTTTCGACCATGCTGCATGTATTTTCCGCGACGTTTATCATTCTGCCGGTATTTTTCACACAGGTTAGCTGGCCCTATTACTTTGGCATCGCGTTCTTTTGTGCCATGCTGATCTACCAGCACCGGCTGGTAAAGCCCAACGACCTGAGCCGTGTTAACTTCGCCTTTATGACCACCAACGGCATAGCCAGCGTCGTATTTGCCGCGTTTTTCCTGCTCGACAGGGTTTTCACGATGCATTGGCTTTCGCTCTGAAAAAAAGCTAAATTTGGCTATGGACAATTCCACCGCCCTGGCGCTTTTCCGCAAATGCATTGAAAAATACGTTGAGTTCAACGAAGCTGAGTGGATCATTTTTTCACAGCATCTCAAGGTCAGCTTATTGAAAAAGAAGCAATATTTCGCAACGCCCGAAAAGGTATGCGACAAGGTGGGTTATATTGCTGATGGCGCCGTTCGCTATTTCCACATCAAGGACGGGCAGGATATCACCGGCTATTTCAGTTTTGAGAATGAGTTTGTCAGCTCTTATAAAAGCTTTTTGACCGGTCAGCCCGGCTTCACCTATATCCAGGCGCTTGAGGATACGATACTGGTAACCTTCACCCGTAAGGACATGGACCAGATGTTATCCAACCCGATGCTGGCCTACAAGATTGAGCGCTTTGGCAGGCTTGTGGCCGAACAATACCTATGCTGTTACGAAGACCGCATCGCATCATTCATCACCCAGACACCCGAAGAGCGGTACATGCACCTGCTGAGCACCGGCCGCGAAATCCTGCAGCGCATGCCGCAGCATTATATTGCCAATTACCTTGGGATAACACCGGTTTCGCTTTCCCGGATTCGGAGAAGAATATTGATCGGAGCAAAATAATTCTTTCGGACTTACGCGGACTTTCCGACTTCCGGACTTTCTTATCTTTTGTTAACATTTTGAGCGGCAAAACCGACGCAACTTTGTATCAAACAAAACGAAAAAGATCATGCATACCATATTAGGAGCCGGCGGACCAGTAGCCAACGCACTCACCCGCGAATTACAGAACAACAACGCAACCATCCGCCTGGTAAGCCGCAGGCGGATAGCAACCAACGACAAAAACACCACCTGGCAAAAGGCCGACCTGCTGAATTTTGATGAATTGGCAGCCGCATCGAAAGGCTCAGATGTGATCTACCTGACAGCCGGACTGGTTTATGACAAGAAGATATGGGCGCAGCAATGGCCGGTGATCATGAACAACTACATCCGGCTGGGCAAGGAAACCGGGGCAAGGCTGATATTCTTCGACAATGTGTATAGCTACGGCCTGGTCAATGGCCCTATGCTGGAAACCACACCGTACAATCCATCCAGTAAGAAGGGCGAGATCAGGGCAAAAATTGCCACGCAGTTGATGGACGAAGCCAAAGCGGGCAATATCAAAGCAAGTATAGCGCGCGGAGCAGATTTTTATGGCACCGAAGATGTGAAAGGCGTATTAGATGTAATGCTGCTGGACAAACTGAAGAAAGGTCAGAAACCGCAATGGCTGGGTGACGTGAACAAATTGCACAACTTCAGTTACATCCCTGACATGGGCAAAGGAATGTTCCTGCTTGGTCAAAACCCTGCAAGCGATAACCAGATCTGGCACATGCCGACTGCCAAACCGATGAAAGGTATCGAATTCATCAAAATGGCTGCCGGTATCTACGGTATTCAGCCAAAATACATGGCGATCAATAAGTTCATGCTGCAATTGTTTGGTTTGTTTGATAAGACAACGAACGAACTGGTGGAAATGTACTATCAGTACAACCATGATTATGATTTCAATTCGGATAAATTTGAAAAGGCGTTTAATTATAAGCCGACAATCTATGCCGAAGGGTTACAAGCGATGTCGCAAACGCTTTACAAGAAACCATCGGAATAGTCGGGCACGCCATACTTTGAAAATTGATCAAGTTTGCATACGTTCGGCGAACTTCAGAACAAACTATGATCTCATCCGAAAAATACGCCCGCATGGAATATGAGCGGCGCTTTTTATTGTCGCAGATGGAAGACGAGGTTCGTACATTGCAAAGGCGTGTTATTCTTGATAATTATATCGTCGGAACAAATTTGCGTCTGAGACAGGTTGAAAATGATGAGGGTGATACAATATATAAGCTGACGAAAAAATCAAGAATTTTGCCAGGAAGTGCACAAATCACCACAATTTATCTTTCATTAGAAGAGTACCAATTGCTTAGTAAACTGAGGGCTGTCGTGGTAAACAAGGTGCGATTTCTTATGCCGCACGATGATCTGACTATAGCCGTAGATATTTATGGAACTGAGACGGACGAGTTGTGGATGGCAGAGGTAGAATTTGAAACAAACGAACGTATGAATAATTTTTCCATGCCATTGCCATATCAAATTGAAATCACAGGCGATGATGAATTCACCGGATTTGCTTTGGCAAATCGTTTTGGGATCGAAAATCGACGCTTTTAACAGCCATTTTCTTGCAGACAATTTGCACATTTGCATATCTGCACATTAAAAAAATGATCCATAAGAAAACACGCAAATACATACCGGCAAGCCTTGATATAAAATGGGAAAACCTTGAGCCATTGTTTAAGGAACTTACGGAAAGATCCATCAATTCAGTTGAAGACTTAGAACAATGGCTGCGCGATCGCAGTGAACTGGAGGCAGCGTTGGAGGAGGATTTTGCCTGGCGATATATCCGGATGACCTGTGACACAGGCAATGCCGAACTGCTGCAAAACTTTCAATATTTTGCTACCGAGATTGAGCCGAGGATAGCGCCCTACAGTAACGAGCTAAACAAAAAGCTGGTAAACGGCGGTTTTGCCGATCAACTGCCGGCCGATAAATATTTCATTTACCTGCGCGGTGTAAAGAAAGCGCTGGAGCTTTTCAGGGATGAAAATATTCCGCTATTTACCGAGATACAGGTTGAGCAGCAAAAATATCAGTCGATCACCGGATCGATGTCGGTGAATCTTGATGGCCAGGAATTTACGCTGGAACAGGCTGCCGCCAGGCTGAAAGATACTGACCGCACCAAAAGGCAGGAAGCCTGGGAAAAGATCACTGCGCGGCGTTTACAGGATAAGGATCAGTTGAACGAACTATTCAATCACCTGAGAGGCCTTCGTCACAAAGTCTCGCTGAACGCAGGCTTCGAAAACTTCAGGGATTACATGTTCCAGGCATTGGGCCGGTTCGACTATACGCCAAAGGATTGCTATGCTTTCCACGGGGCAATCCAGAAGGAGATCGTCCCCATATTGCGCGAACAAGCCGAAAAACGCCAGGCAGCGCTCGGGCTCGATAAACTGGAACCCTGGGACCTGGATGTCGATATATCGGGCAAACCTGCGTTGAAACCCTTTAAAAGTGGCAACGACCTGATTGAAAAATCTATCCAATGCTTCAGCAATATCGGGCGCTATCTCGGCGAGAGACTGGAGATCATGAAAGACAATAAGCTGTTTGACGTAGAAAGCCGCAAAGGCAAAGCACCGGGCGGTTATAACTACCCATTAGCTGAAACCGGAGCTCCATTCATATTCATGAATTCCGCAAACACCTTCCGCGACCTGACCACGATGGTTCATGAAGGCGGTCATGCAGTACATACTTTCCTTACAGCCGACCTTGAGCTGAACGATTTCAAACACTGCCCTTCGGAAGTAGCCGAACTGGCTTCTATGTCGATGGAGCTGATCTCGATGGATAATTGGAACGTTTATTTCGATAACGAGGAAGACCTGAAACGCGCCAAGCGCGACCAGCTTTTTGACGTGCTGAAAACCCTGCCATGGGTGGCTGTGGTCGATCAGTTTCAGCATTGGATATATACCAACCACGACCATAACAACGAACAACGCACCGAAGCGTGGCTGCAGATATTTGAGGATTTCGGCGCCAATTTTGCTCATTGGGATACGCATAAAGAAGCTGAGGCCAATCTATGGCAAAAGCAACTGCATATTTTTGAGGTGCCATTCTACTACATTGAATATGGTATGGCACAGCTGGGCGCGATAGCCGTCTGGAAAAACTACAAGGAAAACCCTGAAAAAGGATTGCAGCAATACCTGAACGCCCTGAAATTAGGCTATACCAAAACCATCAAAGAGATTTACGAGACTGCCGGTATCAAATTCGATTTCAGCGCAGGATATGTGAAGGAATTGGCAGAGTTTGTAAAAAGTGAGATGGATAAGTTGTAGTCCGAAAGTCGGGAAGACCGAAAGTCCGAAAGACAAAATTTGTTACGCATTATCAATCTTTCGGACTATTTCTGCTGCACATCCACGTTACCCGATTTTTTATCGAAGGCAAGCGAAATGCTGGCGCGGAAAAGCGAATTATCAAACCGGTAGATATTGCTGGTCGCATCCGTTCCCTGGAAAATGAGGGACATGTTGGATTTCTTAGCTTCGGCTAACAAATTATTCAGGTCCTGCTCCTGCTGGGTGTTATAAATGATCTCATGCGTAACATTACCCGACACGGTTTTTACCCCGGCGCCCAACAAGACGCTTTCGGTCTTATCAGGGGTTCCTTTGGTGACCTTAGTGAATTGCTCGAAGGTTTTGCCGCTAAAAGTTTGCGTGCCCGCAGCTTTAAACCCTTTGGCGAGCAACAGATCGTGTTCCTGCACGCCGGTCATACCGGTCAAATTCAACAGATCACCGAAAGAAACACTTTGTGCGTATAACGCGCTGCCGGAAAAGAACAGAAGAATTGTGAACAGGTATCCTTTCATCGCTTAGGGGTTAAATCAAATGTAAATCATTCCCGGTTGATTTTATTCACCGGGGTGGTACGTTCTTTCCACATGTTTCAGAACGTCGGCCTTATAAAACAGCACATCCTTAAAGCGGCCGTTGATATAGCCTTCGGCCTGGTCGGTATAGTGCTTTAATGCCGGGTCGAACGACGCGCCGCCGGTAACAATGCTCCTGGCTTTAACACGCGGACCAAACTCAACCGCAGCTATAAAGCTATTGCCGCTGTATCCATACCGCTTTTGCGTATTCATGGTGCGGCTTTGGAATGAGGGCAATTGCCCAAACTGCGATCCCACTAATCCGACCGGGATGCTAAATAATTTATCATCAAAAGTGGTGCCATCAGCCGGGCGCTGGTAACGGTTGATGTCGCCCCACTCAATTTGCCACCCTCCATAGCGTTTTTCGAGGCTTTTTATGGATTGATACAGTAATTGAAGCTCTTTTTGCGGCTCCATTGTTTTTAGCATTTCAAACGTGCGTGAGATTTGATAGGTAGATTCTTCCACAGTTTTGGCCCTCGGCATCGCCATCAGCATGCGCGTACCCCATTCAACGGCGAGCGTCGTGGCAACAGAATGAACAGCAGAACGGCGGTCCCATTCCCGTAAAATTTTTACCGGTCCCGCAAGAGTTTGTTTTAACGTATCGTCTGTGGAGGATTGATAGGCATTAAACAACGAAGGTAGCATCACATCGAACCCGGCAAGGTAATGATCATATCCTTTTGCGATCAGCGTATCCAGGTTCGCTTTTTTCAGACCGCTCAACAGTTTGATCGCATTCACGGCCCGATAGTTTTCACCATCCGGGGCCATATAAGCCGGGTATTTATTTTTATCCGGACTCGCGATTCCCGAACAGGTATAGGGCGTCGAATTGCAATTCTCTATCCACCCGGTCGAAGGATTAAAAACGTGAATAACCTCATTCTGTTTGTGGATGCCCTGCCATTCGGTAGCCGGTGTGCTGCCATCGACGGGCAATGTCCAGTCTAATTTGGGGTCGCGTTTGGGCATGTAGTTGCCGTACCAGAAGGCAATATTGCCCTGATCGTCGGCATAAACCGTGTTGTTAGTAGCGTTGGACACCAAATCCATGGCCTTTTTGTATTCCGCGAAGGTATTCGCTTTGGTAATGAGCCAGGATTCGAGCAATGCATCGTACGAGCGGTTGTTGGCGCGCAGCGACAGCCACTTGCCATGGCTGCTGCCCAGCACCGGGCCATGGTGGGTGTAATAACCTGTGATCGTTTTTTCTTCGGTCTTATCCCCTTTCCTGATCTTCAGCACGAGTTGCCTTGTGGTTACAGGTTTTTGATGACCGTCATACTCATAATACCATTTACCATCTTTTTGGCTGACCTTTTCGGCATAGGCGTCGGCGACATCCGCATAACTGGAGGTATGCATCCAGCCGCAATGCGGGTTAAAACCCTGGTAAACAAAAAATTGTCCCCAGGTAACCGCGCCGTAGGCGTTAAGCCCCTCCTCACTCACGATCTGCACCTCGTCGCGGAAATAAAATGGCACATGCGGATTGATGTATAGCATCGCATGACCGGAGGCTGTTCGCGATGGCGCCAACGCAAAGCCATTCGATCCCGTCTCGCGCTCGATCATGATATCTTCAGGCGCATGAGGTTTATAAAGCATCCCGCTTTTAGCACCGTCCGCGTACAGTTCGTCTGTTTCCCGCGTATTGATGCCGCCCGTTTCGGTCGCCGATACGCTCCCATCGGTGAACATTAAGGCGTACCAGGG
>JAFDZL010000346.1 GCA_018266935.1 Bacteroidota bacterium
CACCAATTGCCCTAATGCCGCCAAACTGATGGCGAACTACGGCTACCGTATTGTAAAAGCCCGGTGGACCAACCAGCAGGAACTCGCTTTCTTAACCGGGTTGAGAATCACGGGCATCGATGATGTAGGCCTGATCAATAAGTTGACAACAGTTATCTCAACTGACTTTAAAGTAAATATCCGTTCCATCACCGTGGATAGCGACAATGGCATTTTTGAGGGCTCAATCATGGTTTACGTAAATGATACGGAGCACCTGGACAACCTGATCAAACGCCTGAAAGCCGTAAAAGGCGTAACTTCGGTAACACGCTTTGATTCGGCGGTTGAAATAGCGTCGTGACAACTGCTAATTTCTGTCATAAATAAAACCGGTGTCATAATGCCCGGCGCCATTGGAATCAGATGGCGGTAAGGCCGTTAAGTTTTTCCCGTCAATCGCTGCATCAGGGATCTCAAAACCACCTGGAGGGGGTAGCCATTTAAAATCAATATTTAGATCGTGTAGTTCTGTAACTCCCGCTTTATAAAACTTGAGTTTAAAATTCTTTATTCCCTTATCTGAGCATGCATTAAACAAAAATGCCGAACCAAAATTAGTTGTTGGAATAGAGTCTGCATAAATCGTATTGTCAGACCCTGCAACCCATGGACGTATTTGTACCTTTATATTTTTACCCGAAATGCTGTCTATATAATAAACCGATACAAATTCATCCTGTACAGAAGCCAATTGAAAATAGATAACGTGCGGGGGTTCCGCGCTATTTAAAGGCTTTTTTTGGCAGCTGGTAATAACCATTACCGATAACATAGCCATTATAATTAAAGCTTTCATATTTCAACGTTTTTTGATTTTAGCTACCACCACCATATGTAGGATATCCGCTACCCAGCCAAATATTTACAACTTCAGTTTCATCATGAAGGAATCTCGGCCCTACTTCAACCCCGTTACTAACTGGTATCCATGATCCTGGCAAATACCATCCATTGCAATATCCTCCCCAACCCCAATTTAAATGCACAGTAACTGAATAACCGCTCCAATAAGTAGGGTAGCAAGTATTAGGAATAGCATGTAGTCCATCACATATCCACTCGTGCCCCTCGGCATTCCACGGTAAAAATGCATAAGTAAAACCGCCTAGTAGGCAGGGCCTCCCATAAGATATTTCACCTAGCACATCGTTTATATTATAATCTACCTCAGCGACGGGGGATGTAAATCCGGCTGTCTTAAAAAACGCCGGGTGATCAACGTTCGCTGATGATTCGGCCTGCATACCGGACGCGGGCGGCGAATAAGTCATATTTACAGCTGTGCCGATATCACGCAATAACCTAGCTGTTTCATTTCCAGCGGGATATTCGAACGGCATTGCTGCATCAGAATAATTATATGTTTGTAATCCATAGGTTCCATTTACGCCGATAGCGATGTAGGGAGGAATGTAAACATTGCCCGTATGCCAGAACTTAAAAATCTGGCCAATGGCCACCGCCTCGCATCCGGCCACCGTATGGTTGCAATTGGTAGGGTCGGTGTCAGTTGGAGCGTATGTATTGAAGGTGCATCCCTGTGACCATTTTGTCTGCACTAGGGGTCCGATCGTATATTCTGTCTGACAAGGTGGAGGTGTAGGAACCACACAGGCAGATCCGTTCCAAGTAGTTCCAGAAGGGCAAGCAACGCACTGATTTAATGTATAATCCCAGTGATACCCGGTCGGGCATTGACTAACATCAACTTTTAATTTCCCAGTACTGTTAGTTTGCCCACTTGGTACAATTGAATCGCCGTATTTTTGCCATTCCGATTGGATAAGTAAGCTATCTTTGTTTTTGATAAGATTTTTTCTTAAGGCCCGTATTTTATCGGACGAAGCTGCCAGCCATGAGTTAATGGGATGGTCAGTTTGTGTTATTTCTTCAGGAAAACTATTGTCATCAGAATAGGCTAAAATAGGGTGCTCTTTCTTAGAAGCAGATACTACTAAAAAGCCACCTGATTTATAATTGATCACATACATAGCATCCACACTGTCTATATCTTTTACCTTAAAGTACTTATCGATAACTTTCTTACTAAAATCAATGGCATCAACCATAGTCGTAGCAGAATTGTTCTGCCCATTTATTGTTTTCTGACGAGAGTTCTGCACGACCGAATTTGACGCAATATTTGGCGGCGCACTCTTTATAGACGCGGGAACTTTAAAAATCCTTGCAATATTTAATGCCGTCTCTATACTTATTTCCGCAACCGGAGGCGACAATTTTGCTGAATAATCAGTAGAAACATCTTTCTTACACGAGAAAAATAATAAAAAACTAAGCCACAGGCATACTTTTTGAGCTTGAATAAGGTTTTTTATGAACTTGGTTTAAGTTAAGGTCTTTTGATAAAGGTAAAAATCCTTTAACTAAATATCAAAATATTTTTTAACTTTTGGTATACAGCAAGTTAAAAAGTCAATTTGAATGACGATGCAAAATAATTCGTAACTTCGAACCTTAACAAAAAACCATGTCCCAACAGGATACTATTCCGATGATCAGGAAAATCTTCGAGGCTTATCTCGAAAACAAGAACCTGAGAAAAACCCCCGAACGTTTTGCGATACTTGAAGAGATATATTCACGCAGCGACCACTTTGATGTGGAGTCGCTGTATATCCACATGAAAAACAAAAAGTACCGGGTGAGCCGCGCCACGGTATATAATACGCTGGAGCTTTTGGAATCGTGCGACCTGGTGACCAAACACCAGTTCGGCAAGAATATGGCACAGTTTGAGAAATCATACGGCTACAAGCAGCATGATCATATTATCTGCATCGACTGCGGCAAGGTGGTCGAATTCTGCGACCCGCGCATACAGCAAATTCAGAGCATGATGGGCGGATTGCTGAAATTCGAGATCAAACACCACTCGCTGAACCTCTACGGAAATTGTGAAAAACTTAAGGCCGGGTATTGCGACAGAAAAGCATAATGCTATGGATAAACCTATCTTGAGCAAACAGGCGTTTTGGGACGTGGATATGGATAAGATCGACTATGAGAAACGTGCGCGCTTCGTAATACAAAAAGTAATTGACCGGGGCTCACTGGAAGATTTTATCGCATTAAGAAATTTCTACGGCGACGAAAAGATCAGAACAGAGATAGTCAACGTATCATGGCTTGGCGATAAAGAAATCTATTTTTGCTGTGCGGTTTTTAACCTGAAACTTACAGATTTTAAATGCTATTTAAAGAGACAGTCGAGCCCTCAACTTTGGGTTTACTGAAGGAATTATTGACGCTGAAGGAACTGAAACAATTCAGATTAGTTGGTGGTACAGCATTATCTCTGTTACTCGGCCACCGCTCGTCTATTGATCTTGATCTTTTTACAGACAGGCCTTTTGATTTTGATGAAATTTCCTTTGCACTCTCCAACAAATTCCAATCATTCTCCGCGAAAGAAAAAAAAAGCTCAAGATTGCTCTTTACCACAATCAATAATGTAAAAATAGATTTTGTATATACCTTTGAGCCGTTTAATTATCCGGATCAAACTATCGAAGGAATCAGGTTTGCGGCGATCGAAGAAATCATTGCTTTAAAACTTAATGGCATTTCTGGCAGGGGAGCAAAAAAAGATTTTTGGGATGTGCATGAATTGCTGGAACACTATTCGTTCGAAAATATGATGGAATTTTATCAAAAAAGATATACCGCTAATTCGCCAATGATGGTATTGAAATCAATTACATATTTTGCGGATGCCGATGAAGACGACGATCCATATTGCCTTAAAGGGCACAAATGGCCGGAGATTAAGAAGAACATTATAAAAAAATTTAACACCTATATTAAAAATATAAGCTAAATGGCTGTTGACGTATTATTGGGCCTCCAGTGGGGCGACGAAGGCAAGGGAAAAATTGTTGATGTTTTAAGCGCAGGCTACGACCTGATCGCCCGTTTCCAGGGTGGCCCGAATGCCGGGCACACTTTAGAATTTGACGGGAAGAAATTTGTTTTGAATACCATACCATCCGGTATATTTTTTGAAAATACACTTAACCTGATCGGCAACGGTGTGATCATCGACCCGATCACGCTGAAAAAAGAGCTGGGGAAGCTCAAAGATGCCGGGCATGATTTGCTGGAAAAGCAAAACCTCGTCATCGCCAAAAAGGCCCACCTGATATTACCTACGCATCAATTGCTTGATGCAGCGTCGGAGAAAAAGATGGGTGAAGGTAAGATCGGTTCCACGCTAAAGGGTATCGGACCTACCTATATGGACAAAACCGGCCGTAATGGTTTGCGCGTGGGCGATATTACTTTGCCTGATTTTAAGGAACGTTATCAGAAATTGGCTGATAAGCACCTGGCCATGCTGCAGGCGCTCTACGGTGAAACACCTGATCTGACTGAACGCACAGCTGAATTTTTCGCGGCTATCGACCTGATCAAAAAATTCCCGCTGGTTGATTCGGAGCATTTGGTAAACAACTACCTCAAAGAAGGCAAAAAAGTATTGGCAGAAGGCGCACAGGGTGCGATGCTGGATATCGATTTTGGTTCGTATCCGTTTGTTACATCGTCGAATACAACCGCGGCGGGCGCCTGCACAGGCCTGGGCATCGCGCCGCGAAATGTTGGCGAAGTGATCGGCATATTTAAGGCCTACTGCACCCGCGTAGGCGGCGGCCCCTTCCCTACCGAATTAAATAATGAAACAGGCGAAGAATTACGCCGTATCGGTCACGAGTTTGGCGCAACTACAGGCCGCCCGCGCCGTACAGGATGGATCGATCTCCCTGCCCTGAAATATGCTATTATGCTTAGTGGCGTGTCGCAATTAGTGATGACCAAGGCCGATGTCTTAAGCGGTTTTGAAAAAATATACGCATGTACTCATTATAATTATCTGGGTGAAAAGATCGACTACATGCCTTACGACATCTGCTCAATTACGCCGGAGCCGATATATAAAGAAATCGACGGCTGGCACGAAGATCTGACAGGCATCACCGAGGTTTCAAAGATTCCGGCAAAGCTCAAATCATATATCGATTTCCTGGAAGCTGAATTGGGAGTACCTGTAAAATATCTTTCGGTAGGCCCTGACCGCAAACAGACCCTGGTATTACATTAATCTTGTTGACTGTCCGAATAAACGGGACGGCAATAAATAGCTTTATACGGTGAAAATCCGGATTGACGATCTCGAGCAATTCAAGCAAAAAGCCCTGCAATGGGCTTCGTCATTTGATGTGTTCTGCTGCCTGGACTCCAATAACTTCAGCGACAAGTATTCGAAGTTTGAATTCCTGCTGGCAGTTGGTGTTAAAACTGAACTTGCTGTCCAGCCCGGTAATTCGTTTGATCAACTGGAACAATTCAGGGCTCAAAATGCCGGATGGATAACCGGATTCCTAACCTATGACCTGAAAAATGAGGTTGAAAAACTTCAATCAGGCAACCCGGACTATCTCGGCTTTCCGGAACTATATTTCTTCTCGCCGGTGCACCTCATTCTCGTAAAAAGCAACGAAGCGGAGTTCATTTCGGGCATAGCTGAGCAGGTGGCTGACGAAATATTATCGCAGGAACTTTGGGATAGTCATTTGCAAAATGATCTAAAACTACAGTCGCGTTTTAGCCGGAGAGAATATGTTAATGCGGTCGGCCAAATCAAACAGCATATCAGCCGGGGTGATATTTATGTTACCAACTTTTGCCAGGAATTCTTTGCTAAAAATACAGCAATCGATCCGTTGGCGGCGTTCCTGGCGTTGAGTCGTATTTCTCCCAATCCATTTTCAACCTTTTTTAAGC
>JAFDZL010000347.1 GCA_018266935.1 Bacteroidota bacterium
ATCTCGCTCCAGATATGCGGATTCATGTTGGATGAGTCGATGATATGCTCAAAGGAGTGAACCATGATCTTGCAGTTGAGACGTTCCAGTTCGGGTACGTTCTCCATGATCTGCTCGAAGTTGATCGGCCTGAGCACTTTGGTTTTGGGGTCGCTCATCATACCGATTGTCCCCCCGGTATAGATGATGAGTATCTGGTTCAGGAATAGCGGTATTAAACGGTGAATTCGGTCACAAACCACATTGCAGGCGGCACAGGTTGAATTCAGGGCGCAAGATACGCAGTTTCAACTTAAATTACCGAATGAAAGGCCGAAAGGTACTTGTCGATATACGCCTGCGTTGATTTGGCCTTGTACTGCACGATGAAGCGCGGATGCTCCAGCGCGATGATCTTTCCAAAAAATTGGTGTTCGCTATTAAGTTTTCGCAGGAAGTTTTCGTTCTTTCCCGTCCCAAAACAAAAACAAACGTCGGTCTCCACGCCGAGTTCGATCTGCTTGCGGATGTTTTCAATAATGTAGCTTGTAGTGGCTTTCAAAAGCGCGGGACTATCGTAATAATTGTAGTTCTTCTCTTTGCCCTTGTCATCCACGATGGTAAACCCCAGCGGGCAAAGCGAATTGATATAGAATTTGCCGTAAAATGCTTCCGGGCCTCCAAAGGCATGAATCATCTCGTACACAAATACTGATGATGGTTCGTGCGATATTTTGCCGTCATAAGGGATATGGCATTCTGAAACCAGCCTTTTGGTATCGGTGAACGGAATGCCTGTCAATCCCGCCCCAAAGCGACCGGGATTGATGCCTAATATCAGGTGGCGTTTGTTGTTATCGTTAAAATATTTCTGGTAGAAGGTTTTTGATATTTCCATCGCCTGCTCCGATTCCCGGTAAGGGTTCATGATGCGGATACCTGGCGGCAGCGGGTCGCCGGTGTAATGGAGTTGTTCGATGAATTGGATGATCTTGTCGGCGAAGGTCATAGGGCGAAAATAATAGGAATTGATTAATAAATCATGTCATTTCGATGAGCCGCGTTGGCAAAACGGGTTGGGCGAAGAGAAACCTCGTACGTCATGCAAATTGGTGAGGACAAGGTGTATAAGGTCTCTCACTGTCGTTCGAGATGACATGGTTTTATAAGAACTATAAAACAAAAAGAGCGACAGTTCCCCGTCGCTGTTATATCTTGATTCTTAGTTCTTAATTCTTAAACCAGCAAACGAACTGGTTCCTCCAATAGCGATTTCAACGTTTGCAGGAAGGCAGCGCCGGTAGCGCCGTCAACCACGCGGTGGTCGCAGGTAAGCGTTACTTTCATCACATTGCCCGGAACAACGGCGCCGTTCTTCACTACCGGAACCTGCTGTATGCCGCTCACGGCCAGTATGCAGGAATCAGGCGGGTTGATGATCGCGGTGAATTCATCCACGCCGAACATGCCCAGGTTCGATATAGTGAAAGTTGACCCTTCCCAATCCGAAGGCTGCAGCTTTTTGGCTTTAGCGCGCTGCGCAAATTCTTTCACTTCGGCTGATATTGCGCTTAACGATTTGCCGTCTGCAAAACGCACTACCGGAACCAGCAGTCCGTCTTCTACCGCAACTGCTACGCCGATATTCACGTGCTCGTTGGTGCGGATCGATTCGCCCATCCATGACGAGTTAACAGCCGGATGCTGTTTCAATGCCACAGCACAGGCTTTAAGCACCAGGTCATTAAACGATATCTTAACCGGGGCAACCTCATTCATCTTGTTGCGCGCAATCACCGCCTGGTCCATATCAATGCTGAGCGTGATATAGAAATGCGGGATGAGGAAGCTTTCGGACAAGCGGCGCGAAATGGTTTTCCGCATTTGGGTAACCGGTTTGTCTGAATACTTTTCCTGGCCGACGTACTGCGGGATAGGTTTAGTAGCAGTTGCAGGAGCAGTTGCAGTTTTTTCTGCTGCGGCTTGAGTGCCACTGCTACTTACTGCTGCCACTTTAGAAGGTGTAAAGCCTTCAATATCCTTCTTCACGATGCGGCCGCCATCTGCCGTGCCTCTTACATCGTTCAGGTTGATGCCTTTTTCGCGGGCTATCTTGCGAGCGAGCGGGGAGGCCTTTACGCGACTATCGTCGGCATTAGTTGAAGTGGTTGCAGGAGTGGTAGTGGTTGAAGTGGTGGCTTCTTCCTTTGGTGCTTCCGCAGCAGGAGCAGTCTCACCTACCGGTGCTTCGCTTCCTCCACCCTGAAGTAAAGGCGTAATATCCGTTCCTTCTTTACCTACGATGGCGATAATATCATTTACTTTGGCCGATTCGCCTTCTTTTACACCTACATATAATAAGGTGCCGGCTTCGTAGCCCACTACTTCCATCGTAGCTTTGTCGGTTTCGACGTCAGCAAGTGAATCGTCTGATTTCACCTTGTCGCCTACCTTAAAGTTCCATTTCTGGATGGTGCCCTCCGTCATCGTGTCGCTCAGGAGCGGCATGCGGATAACGGTAGCGGGAATGCTGGAGGTATCAACCTTTGGAGCGGCAGCAGCAGCGGGTGCTTTTTCAGCGGTAGGAGCAGGTTTTGCTTCTTCCTTCTTCGGTTCGGCAGGAGCAGATGCACCGTCTAAGGCAGATTTATAATCCTCGCCTTCCTTCCCCAGTACCGCGATCACTGAATCAACCGGAACCGCTTTGCCTTCTTCAACACCTATATATAATAAGGTACCTTCCTGGAACGATTCAAAATCCATGGTGGCCTTGTCGGTCTCCACTTCGGCAAGCACGTCGCCCGCCTTTATCTTGTCGCCAACTTTTTTATGCCATTTAGCCAATACCCCTTCGGTCATGGTATCGCTCATCTTAGGCATCTTAACTACTTCGGCCATATATTCTCAGATAGTTGTTATCGTGTTCTTGTTAGTCTTTGATATAAGGGTAATCTTTTTGCACATACACATCGGTATATAATTCCGATGCTTCCGGCCATGGCGATTCTTCCGAGAATTTCACCGATTCCTCCACTTCATGCTTCACCTTATCTTCAATATCCTCAAACCATTTTTCGTCGGCATAACCTTCTTTCAGCATAGTGTTTTTGATCGCTTCGATAGGATCTTTCGCCTTATAGCTTTCCAGTTCTTCCTTAGTGCGGTATTTCTGGGGGTCGGACATCGAGTGACCCTTATAGCGATAGGTGCGCATTTCAAGGAAGGTTGGGCCTTCACCTGTACGTGCCCGCTGAACGGCTTCGTCCATCGCGTTGTGCACAGCAACCGGGTCCATGCCGTCAACCGCCGAGGATGGTATGCCGTAAGGCAGGCCTAATTTGTAAATATCGGTTTGGATAGTGGTACGTTCAACTGAAGTACCCATGGCGTAGCCATTGTTCTCGCAAATGAAAATTACGGGCAGTTTCCATAACGCGGCCATGTTGAAGGTCTCATTCAGCGCGCCCTGGCGAACGGCGCCGTCGCCCATATAACAGCAGCACACATTGGTTGTACCCTTGTATTTCTCAGCGAAAGCGATACCTGCACCCAGCGGGATCTGCCCGCCTACGATACCGTGACCACCGTAAAAGTGATTTTCCTTATCGAACATGTGCATTGATCCGCCTTTGCCTTTGGAGCAGCCGGTAGCTTTACCGTAAAGCTCGGCCATCACTGCACTCGGCGAAGTACCTTTGGCTAAAGCATGCGCGTGATCGCGATAGGCTGTTATCATGCTGTCCTCGTGGCGCAGTACCGACATGGCGCCGGCCATCACGGCTTCCTGTCCTATATATAAGTGGCAAAAGCCGCGTATCTTTTGCTGACCGTAAAGCTGGCCCGCTTTTTCTTCGAACCTGCGCATCATCAGCATCGCCTCATACCACATCAGGTAGGTGTCTTTTGTTATTTCGATCGAACTCATCAGTTGTAAACCCATATTCTTTTGCGAAAGCGCAAATCTAAATATATCCCTGTAAATATCGAAACCGCAACAAATTTGTTAGAAATAATTATGCTGAAATGAAACTTTCGCAAAATGCTTACGTAAAAGGGAGAAGTCACCTCTTTTTTTCCATTTTGGTAAAAAAAGCACCTCGAATTTGTAATTCTAAAAAATAAGGATAGTTTTGTAGCCGACAAAGGAACAAGACGTTCGATTTATAGGCACCTGCCGCACCCTTTGTGGCAAAGACTAGAGATTAAATGAAGAAATTTACCCTGGCAATTGTATTGAGTTTTAGCATCTTAATGGTGCATGCTCAAACCAAAAGCACAACGGCGACTGCTCCTGCGAAGGATAAGGATGATGAGCAGGAAAGTTTAGCAAAGGATTACTTCTCCCAGATCATGGGTGTAGCTTTGTCAACCACCTCAAACGTTAAGCTTTTTCAATTTGTTTACGACTGGATCGGCACCCCATACCATTTTGGCGGCGATTCAAAAAAAGGCATAGACTGTTCCGCCTTTACGAAGGAATTGTACGCGAAGGTATTTAACCTCACTATCAAACGTAATTCGCGCGATATTTTCAGCATGGTTAGCCCGGTCCGCAAGGACGATCTGCAAGAAGGCGACCTCGTGTTCTTCAAGATACACAGCCGCAGCATTACCCATGTAGGCATCTATCTTGGCGACGGCAAATTTGCGCATGCGTCAAATCGTGGTGTGGCCATCAATAGCCTGAGCGATGGGTATTACAGCCGCTATTTTTATAAAGGCGGACGTTTGCTGGATGTATTTAAGAAACAATTAGCGGAATCGCCGGGAGACGGAACCGATACGCCAAGTCAATAAGAAATCCGATATTTGAAATCCTTTCTAAACGAAAGGATTTTTTTTTGAGATGAAGTTACCGGCCTTAATCATATCAACAATACTAATCCTCAACGCTTGCACCCGGCCCGAAACGGTCGTCAGCAAGCAGCCGTTTCATAAGAGACATCATAAGCAAAGGGCGGATAACGTGGTCGCAGTACACAAAGCTAAGGACACCATCACCATCGCCGCGGTAGGCGACATGATGCTGGGCTCTGCCTATCCCGACAAAAGCAAGTTACCGCCGGACAGTGCTAAAGGAAGTTTCGACGCGGCTAAAGATTATTTCAGAGGATCAGACATCATTTTTGGTAACCTTGAGGGCACTTTACTGGATTATGGCACCCCGGCAAACTATAAAAAGAACCTGAAGGTGGCTTACCTGTTTCGCATGCCAACCTGTTATGGGCATGTCTTCAAAGATGCCGGTTTCAACCTGGTGAGCGTGGCCAATAACCATATTACTGATTTTGGTGAGAATGGCTATATGAGTACCACTACAACACTCGATAAATATGGCATCCATTACGCCGGACTGGAAACCTGTCCAACGACGATTTTCAAAAAGGACGGTATTACGTACGGTTTCTGTTCGTTTGCGCCGAATGCGCATACCGTGCCACTGCTTCTTACGGGCAATGCGGCAAAGATCATTCGTAACCTAAAAGCTCAATGTGATATTGTGATCGTGTCCTTTCACGGCGGGGCCGAAGGGGCGCAATATGAACACGTACCTTTCAGGATGGAATCGTTTATGGGCGCAAAGCGTGGCAATGTTCATGCTTTCACACATGCTGCCATAGACGCGGGGGCCGATATCGTTTTGGGCAATGGTCCGCATGTAAGCCGCGCATTGGAAAAATATAAAGGAAGGCTGATCGCCTATAGCCTGGGTAATTTCTGCACGTACAAAAGCGTGAGCGTGTCGGGTGTATGCGGTCTTGCACCTTTGCTAAAGGTGAAGCTGAATAAGAAAGGCGAGTTTATTTCAGGACAGATCGTATCTTTCAAACAGAACCACGAAACAGGACTTGAAGCCGACAGCCTGAACAGCGCCGCCCGGCGCATCAGCATGCTTACCCGGAAAGATTTTCCGAAGTCCGGTTTGGTGATTGGGGATGACGGGGTGATTTTGCCTAAAGAATAGCATTTTTAATGCTAAAAAATATAGCAAATCTGATTGCGAATTAATAATAATTCTTACTTTTAGATTCAAATTGATTGTTTTAAAAAGTGGGATATACTTCGATTGAAATTTGTGCCGGCGCAGGAGGCCAAGCTCTTGGCTTGGAACAAGCTGGATTTGATCATGCGGCGTTAGTAGAAATAGAGTCTATAGCATGTGAGACCCTTAAATCAAACCGGCCAGCGTGGGATGTATTTCAGCAAGATGTAAAGCAGTTTTCTGCGAAAGACTACAAAAACATCGATCTGTTGGCTGGCGGTGTACCTTGCCCCCCTTTTTCAATAGCGGGTAAGCAGTTGGGCCATATGGATGAAAGAGATTTATTCCCTGAAGCATTACGTCTTATTGAAGAATGCGACCCTAAAGCAATTATGCTTGAAAATGTTAAAGGGCTGCTTAGTAATAAGTTCACAGATTACCGAGGTGCAATATTGGTGAAATTGTATCAGTTGGGATATAGGTGCGACTGGAAAATTTTAAACGCTTCAGATTACGGCGTATCACAATTAAGACCGAGAGCGATTTTAGTAGGTCTAAAAGAAGAATATTTCAAATACTTTAAATGGCCAGCAAAACATCACAATAATCCACCAACTATTGGGGATCTGCTTTATGAAGAAATGTCTGCTTTGGGCTGGAACAACGCCGATAATTGGGCAAGAAATGCTAACGGCATTGCCCCAACTATTGTGGGAGGTTCAAAAAAACATGGGGGAGCCGATCTCGGCCCTACACGTTCTAGGCAGGCATGGACAGAATTAGGCGTTGACGGTTCAGGATTAGCTGACTTACCTCCTATTAATGGGTCAGAGGCCGCACCGCGATTGACGCTTAAAATGGCCTCATTAATCCAAGGTTTTCCAAAAGACTGGCATTTTGCCGGGAAAAAAACACCTGCCTATAGGCAAGTAGGTAATGCGTTCCCGCCACCGGTAGCAAAGGCTGTGGGGGAATCGATTATAAAAGCGTTCGAATTGTATGAGCAAAAAAGCATCAAAGGGACAAGGCTCGAGAGCGAAACTGCGTGAGTTTTTCAAAGAGAATGTTGGTAAAGTATTAGATTCTGATACTTTAAGACAGATCGCAGGTGCCAGCGAGTGGGGCAGAAGAGTAAGAGAACTAAGAAATGAGGAAGGCATGAATATCGTTACTCACAACGATAGAGAAGGCTTAAAGCCCGGCGAATATATGCTTGTGAGTTTAAAGCCACTCCCTTTTTTTGAGCGGGGAATTTCAAAGGAGACCAGGGCTTTTGTTTTAGATAGAAACGGTTTTACATGTCAAATGTGCGGTGCTGCTGCCGGTGAACCCCATCCTTACGATGCCAATCGAAAAACCAGATTACATATCGGGCATATTATAGATAAATCAATGGGCGGCACAGATGAGCCGTCTAACTTGCGTGCGATATGCTCGGTCTGCAATGAGGGCGCGTCAAACTTAACACTTAACAGGCCCCAAGCAATTAAGCTATTAGCACAAATTCGGAGGGCCCCGTCATCTGATCAACTAGATGTACTTAGATGGGTCATTCAAAAATTTCCCACTCAAGCTAAAGAAATTCTGAAGAATCAGGAATGACAGATGTTCATAGCGCTAAGATTAGAAGCTATAATATGTCACGTATCCGGAGTAAGGATACAAAGCCTGAGTTGTTGGTACGCAGATTTCTGCACAGAAACGGATTCCGATATAGGCTTCATG
>JAFDZL010000348.1 GCA_018266935.1 Bacteroidota bacterium
CATCGCCATGATGGGCGCTGAAGGTTTGACGGACGCTACACGCTATGCGATCCTGAACGCCAACTATATCAAGGCGCGTTTGAAGGAGCACTACCCCATATTATATACCGGCACTAACGGCCATTGCGCGCACGAAATGATACTGGATTGCCGCGCGTTCAAAAACTTCGGGATCGAGGTTATCGACATCGCCAAACGCCTGATGGACTACGGCTTCCATGCGCCGACGGTTTCCTTCCCGGTTGCCGGTACGGTAATGGTTGAACCAACCGAATCGGAACCGAAGCATGAGCTCGACCGTTTCTGCGACGCGATGATCGCCATCCGTCATGAGATACATGATGTGGAAAACGGTCAATCGGACAAAGTAAACAATCCGCTGAAGAACGCCCCGCATACGGTTGCCGTGGTTACGGCCAATCATTGGGAACACGCTTATACGCGCCAGAAGGCAGCTTTCCCGCTGCCTTACGTCGCATCTTATAAGTTCTGGCCTTCGGTAGGACGAGTGAACGACACTTATGGCGATAGAACACTTGTATGTTCGTGCCCTCCGCTTGAAAGTTATGAGTTTGAAGAAAGTGCGATAGAATGATGTGCGGATATGCAGATATGCAAATGTGCAGATGGGTTTAACGCTTGTCTGCACATTTTTGCTTTATAGGCGCGAAACATTTGAATTACAAATAATCAGATATGATAGCTGAAACGCCCAAGCCACCTTATTATGCCGTAATTTTCACCTCGCTGCGCACCGATGGCGATAACGGCTATGGCGATATGGCCAAAGAGATGGAAGAATTAGCCAAAGAACAACCGGGTTATTTAGGCGTCCAATCAGCCCGGGACGGACTGGGCATAACGGTCTCTTACTGGGAGTCGCCCGAGGCGATAAAGAACTGGAAGTCAAATGAACACCACCGGTTCGCACAGCGGAAGGGTCGCGAAAAATGGTACGAAAAATACAAGGTAAGGATATGCAAAGTTGAGCGTGACTATGGCTTTTGAAAAAGTTTTTCTTAATATTTTATTTTCGAATTAACTTATAAATCAGTAACTTGTGTTTTGATGATACTAGCCGTGCCTTTTTTGTAGGGATTTAGTGTTAAGGGCCATAACCTTTTGAAATATGAGCCCGTATAAAGAGATATATGATGACGAATAGCGGCACAGTAAGTATTTTGCTTGTAGATGATGACGAGATAAACAATTTTATCTCTATCAAGTTGATTAAGAAGGCGTTGGTGAATACGGATATCATGGCTTGCCTGCATGGTAAGTATGCTATCGACCTGCTTATGGACATTCAGCGCGAAGACCCCACTAAATTACCTGATTACATTCTGCTCGACATCAACATGCCGATCATGAACGGCTGGGAATTCCTGGACGAATATACCCGCCTGAACATCGACCCGCTAAACAAATGCAAGGTCTATATCATATCGTCTTCCGTTTTCAGCAACGACATTAACAAAGCGCGCTCGTACCCGGTGGTAAAAGATTTCGTGTCAAAGCCGCTGAACGTAGAAAAGATCAAAGAGCTTTTCGCTGTTGAGAACCACGCTTGACTGAGAACCGGTTAACAGCACATCAGATTTCTCTTTCCCCAAAAACTATACTGGCATTATTGTGAACTGCTCGTTCGCATAACTCACATTACCTATCGGGCTTGACTTGGCGTGATAAAACAAACAAGTGTACCCTTCCGCCGCAGCTTTTTTACCATATTCTTCCCGCAATTGCAGTGATTTACGTCCGTCGTAATCGTACTTGGCAATAAATTTCCGTATCAATTGCTCCGGTTCGGGCAGTTCGTCACCGCCGAAAAAACATTTTTGTAGCTTGTCCCGATGGCTATCGGGGTCATTGATCCAGAAGACCTGGTGGTAGGGACAATGACCGCCTGACAATTCATATTGAATACCAGGCTTCAGCTCTCCGGAATTTTCAACGAAATGAATATCCACCGAACCATCCAGCGCTTCGAATATATCTTTATGGTAGGAAGACGATCTTCCGGCTAATGCAAAATCCCACTCCCCCGCCTGGATGACGTGCGTCGCCTGCGGGAAGCTCGGTTCCAGTTTGCCGTTCCGTTCAACCACTAATCCTCCTGAGTGATCATAGTGCAGGTGCGACATCAGCACCAGCGTCACCTCATCCGGGTCGAAGCCCGCATTGCGGATATGCTGATGAACATACAATTCATCGCGTGTGTCCTTATAACCCAGGCCCGCGTCGAACAATATCAGGTCGGTCGAAGTTTTGACGAGGAACGGGTTGATATGGATAAAAAGCGACCCCGGCCGTTCGCGAAAATTATGGACCTGCGGATCGAAGGGTATAAATTTTTTGGAAGAATCGACCGAGTACGAGCCTTCGTTTAATGCGAAAATTTCCATTTATTTATATGTGGACGTGCATATCCGCACATTCGTTATATTTACAATTTTAAGCGACAAAGATATGAATAAACGCTGGGCGGTAAGGGATAAGCCGGGTAATGAGGATGTAATAAAACTGGCCGGCGAACTCAATATCGACCCCGTTCTAAGCGCTTTGCTTATTAACCGTGGTATAAGCACTTTCGACGACGCAAAATATTTCTTTCGGCCTGATCTGCGCCACCTGCATGATCCGTTCCTGATGGAAGATATGGAAAAGGCTGTGGAACGCATCGAAAAGGCCATTGCGAATAACGAGAAGATATTGATCTATGGCGATTATGATGTGGACGGAACAACCGCTGTGGCGCTGGTTTACAGCTTCTTCAAAAAACATCACGACCAAATAGCATATTACATACCCGACCGCTACCGGGAAGGGTACGGCATCTCGACCGATGGCATTGACTACGCTGGGGAGAACGGTTTTAGCCTTGTGATCGCATTGGACTGCGGCATCAAATCGGTGGAGAAGATCGCTTATGCCAATGCGAAGAACGTTGACTTCATCATTTGCGACCATCACCTTGCGGGAAACGAATTGCCTGAAGCCGTCGCGGTGCTTGACCCGAAAAGAAGTGATTGCCACTATCCTTATAAAGAATTATCGGGCTGCGGGATCGGCTTTAAGCTGGTTCAGGCCTATGCGGAAAAGAATGACATCCCGTTTGATGAAGTCGTCTGCTACCTCGACCTGGTGGTGATCAGCATTGCCAGCGACATTGTACATATTACCGGAGAAAACCGTGTGCTGGCTTATTTCGGCCTCCAAAAAATGAACAGCGACCCTTGCATAGGCATTAAAGCCCTGATGGGCGTCGCAGGCCGGACAGGCGAATATACTATTGCCAACGTCGTGTTCCTGCTCGGGCCTCGCATCAACGCCGCCGGACGAATTGACGATGCCAAACATGCTGTTGAGTTGCTCATCTCGTGTAATGAAACAGAAGCCTCGGAAAAAAGCGCGCTGATCAATATGCACAACACCGAGCGCAAGGGGCACGACATGACCATTACCGATGAAGCGTTGGGCATGATAGATGGCGACGAGCTTATGATCAGGCGCAAATCGACCGTTGTTTTCAACGAGAACTGGCACAAAGGCGTCATCGGCATCGTTGCTTCAAGGCTCACCGAAAAATATTATCGCCCGACCATCGTTCTAACCCGGTCGAACGGGCATATCGCCGGCTCGGCGCGCTCGGTCCATGGATTCGATCTGTACGAGGCTTTATATGAATGTCGCGACCTGTTGATCCAGTTCGGCGGGCATAAATATGCAGCAGGATTGACGCTTCTACAGGAAAACATCGGTGCATTTAGCGACCGTTTTGAAGAGGTTGTAAGCGCGACGATAACGGATGAGCAATTGGTTCAGGAAATACGAATCGAGGGCGATCTGGAGCTGAAACAGATCGACGCCAGGTTTTTCAGGGTGCTGAACCAGTTCGCGCCGTTCGGGCCGGGCAATATGGCGCCGACTTTCCTGAGCAGGAATGTGAAGGTTGCCGGTTATGCGGGCCTGGCCGGCGAACAGCATTTAAAGATGGCCGTTATGCAGGAAGGCTCGCCTTTGTTCGACTGCATAGCTTTCGGCCAGGGCGAATTTTTGTATGAGGTAAACGCCGGAAAACCTTTCGATATTTGCTACACGATCGAGGAGAATGTGTGGCGAGATAAAAGGTCGATACAATTGAATGTAAAAGGGATTCGATTTTAGATTTTAGATTTACGATGTACGATTTGGCCGCCTGGTTAAAATCGTAAATCGTCAATCGTAATTCGTAAATAAATAATGATCTTAAGAGCAGAGAATTTAGTTAAAAAATATAAACAACGCGCGGTTGTAAACCATGTTTCTTTCAACGTTAACCAGGGCGAGATCGTCGGGCTTTTAGGTCCCAATGGCGCCGGGAAAACAACGTCGTTCTACATGATCGTAGGGCTCATCAAACCCAACGAGGGCAACATCTACCTGGAAGACGAAGATATTACCGGCGACCCGATGTACCGTCGCGCGCAGAAAGGCATTGGCTACCTGGCGCAGGAAGCATCGGTTTTTCGCAAGCTTTCGGTCGAGGATAATATCCTTGCCGTGCTTGAAATGGGCACCATGACTAAGGAGCGCCAGAAAGAAAAACTGGAACAACTGATCGACGAATTCAGCCTGCATAAGGTACGCAAAAATCGCGGCGACCTGCTTTCGGGCGGTGAACGACGCCGTACCGAAATTGCCCGCGCGTTGGCAGCTGAGCCCAATTTCATCCTGCTCGACGAGCCTTTCGCGGGCGTCGATCCGATCGCGGTGGAGGAGATACAATCCATGGTGGCCAAACTGAAACACCGCAACATCGGCATATTGATAACCGATCACAATGTGCAGGAAACCCTTTCGATCACCGACCGGGCCTACCTGCTTTTTGAAGGAAAAATACTGGAATCAGGCGTACCCGAGGTTTTGGCTGAGAATGAAATGGTAAGAAAAGTGTATCTTGGGTCTAACTTTGTGCTGAAACGGAAGACTTTTGTTTAGTCATTAGGTCATTGGGTCATTTCACTGCGTTGTCATTAAGTCATTGAATGACGGCGCAGGCATGGTGCTATAATGACGCGAAGCTAACCACAATGATAATGACGCGAAGCTAATGACGGCGTAGCCAAAATGACCTAATGACGCGAAGCTAATGACGGCGTAGCCATAATGACCCAATGACGCGGAGCCAAATGACGGCGCAGCCAAATGACCTAATGACGCGAAGCTAAATGACGGCGCAGCCAAATGACCTAATGACGCGAAGCTAAATGACGGCGCAGCCAAATGACCTAATGACGCGAAGCTAATGACGGCGAAGCCACAATGACCTAATGACTTAACATATGCCAATTATCAACTCCGTATTTACCTGGTTCATCAAAAAGCGCATCCACCAGATAGAGCTTTTTATGAAATACCCCAACGAAGTGCAGGAGGAATGGTTCGAGCAGCTGGTATCGGAAGCCGCGAACACCGAGTGGGGCAGAAAATATAATTACAAAACGATCGACACGCTCGATCAATTCCGCGAGCGGGTACCCATCCAAAATTACGATACGCTGAAACCTTATATCGAGCGAATGCTCAGGGGTGAACAGAACGTATTATGGCCATCGGAAATACGCTGGTTTGCCAAATCATCGGGCACCACGAGCGACCGCAGCAAATTTATCCCGGTAAGCGAGGAATCCTTAGAGGAGTGCCATTTCAAAGGCGGTAAGGACATGCTTACCCTTTATTTCAACAACCGCCCCAACGCGAGGATATTTACGGGTAAATCGCTGACGCTTGGCGGCAGCCACCAGGTGAGCCAGTTGAATGCGGATACATTTTTTGGCGACCTGTCGGCGGTGATCATGAAAAACCTGCCGCTTTGGGCGGAACTTTACCGTACCCCCCACCTGGATATCGCCCTGCTCGAAAACTTCGAGGAAAAGATCGAAAAGATGGCGCACGCTACCAAGGATGTGAACGTGACGAGCCTGAGCGGCGTACCGACATGGAACATCTTGTTGTTCAAGCGCATACTGGAATTGAAAGGGAAAAGCAACCTGCTGGAAGTGTGGCCCAACCTGGAGTTGTATTTCCACGGCGCGGTAAACTTCACCCCTTACCGCGAGCAATTCAGGCAACTGATCCCAAAGGACGATATGTACTACCTGGAAACGTATAATGCTTCCGAGGGCTTCTTCGGCATACAGGACCAGGAGGAACCCGGCGAAATGCTGCTGATGCTGGATTACGGCATTTTTTACGAATTCCTGCCATTGGAAAATCTACACGAAGAAAACCCAAAAACGCTGGCGTTGGACGAGGTGGAGATCGGCAAGAATTATGCGTTGATCATCAGCACCAACGCGGGCCTGTGGCGTTACCTCATCGGCGATACGGTTCGTTTCACGTCGCTTGCCCCATACCGCATACAAATTACCGGCCGTACCAAACATTTCATTAATGCTTTCGGCGAAGAAGTGATCATCGATAATGCCGAGCGTGCTTTGGAAGAAGCTTGCAGTCAAACCGGAGCGGTAATCAGGGACTATACCGCCGCGCCGGTTTATTTCAACGGTAAAAACAACGGCGCACACGAATGGGTGATAGAGTTTGAACGGCCGCCTGCTGAATTCGATCGCTTTGTCGAATTGCTGGACGAAACCCTGCGCAAGATCAATTCCGACTACGATGCCAAGCGCTTTAAAGATATGGCGCTGCGCCGGCCCATCGTCCACAAAGCGCCTTCAGGTACCTTCTTCAACTGGATGAAGGAACGGGGCAAACTGGGCGGCCAGCATAAAGTGCCGCGTTTAGCCAATAACCGGGAGTATATTGATCCTATTATGCTGATGGCGGAGTTGGTGGGGTAGAATGCTCGGATGGTTAGCGTGAAGCAGAATGGAATCTCAGACAAATAGATATTGCTCCATATTTGTGTCGACTGATTTTGCTACTGACAAGCTGAAGTTGGAATTGTCTGAGTTATTGACAGCTCTTGAAACCAGCCATTATTGCGTAGACGTTATTAGGAATAGCGATTTCGATAAAACGCTCCAATATCAATTCCCAGACGGATTTTTGTACTTTAAGATAAAGCTCGAAATAGACTTTAAGGAATCAGCCGCAGATAACTTTCACGTTAATTTTATAAGCAAGATTTTAAATTGGCTTTGGGGTAATTATATTCCAGCCGTGGCAGCCTGCGATTATGAGGATGAATTACCGCTGAAAGGAGGCTATAGAAATTCATCAATCCCCTGGCCTCACTGATTTACAACCTCTTCCCAAAACAAACGCTCGTTTCCATTCCCCAATAAGGGCCGTAATTAGGGATGACCTGGTAACCCTGCTTTTTGTAAAAAGCGATACCCTCCTGCTGTTTGCTGCCGGTTTCCAGCACGATATTAGGAAAACCCTCCTCTTTGATCCATCCTTCAAGCTCGCCGATTATCGATGCAGCTATGCCCTGTTGGCGTTCTTCGGGTTTCACGAACATCCTTTTAATTTCGGCCGTCTTATAGTCGTACTTTTTAAAGCAGCCGCAACCGGACGGCACATCGTTCACGTAGGCGATCACCACGGTTTCCAGGTTACTGATCTGGTTGTATTTATCATAGATCACCTGGAGTTCGCCATACCGCTCATGCAGTTCGCGGTTGAGCATCGCGACCAAATAAGGAAAATCGGGATCGCTGGCTTCGGTACGCTTGATGGTAATGGTTTTCGCAGGTGTTGCCATAGCTTTAATCAGGATGGGAAAGATACGCAATAGCGGCTGGAAAAAAATAAATCCTACCGCTAATACAGTGAAACGACCTTATGTTCATGATGATGGTTCATGAACAGGCGATGGAAGAACGAGCGGATGGACCCGGCCAATCCGTTGGGCTTTCTCTGTTTAGGATCGATATTTAACGGGTTTAGCGGTGGTGCGTCCTTTCCTGATTCATCATCCGCATAAAAATTTTCAAGGATCACCTTCTCGCGAATATCGGGCACGCGGTTCACTATTTCGTCGAGCTCCTCCAGGTCGTGCAAAGACGCCTCGCCCGACTTCTGCCTTTTGATCAGGATGTAGTAGCGGTCTTGTGAATAGGTTCGCCTTTCGAGCTTTTTGCGGAAGTAGCCCATCGTATCTTTATCTCTCGTTTCCATATATCAAATGCAATGCCGATTATTTAATCATTTATTATTCAACTATTTATAACGAAACCCGGCCGACGGGCTGAACTCTTTTGATACAACCATTGTCCGGTTCCGTACATCAAAATAAATCGGCGTATATTGTTATATCTGACAAGCACCCTGCGTAATAGTTTAAAATGCGGGTATGAAAAAGATAGTTTGGATCATATTGGCGATTAGCGGTTTTGCAGCCTGCAAAAAGGACAAGATTGCCCCCGATGCAAATGTTATTGGGAAGTGGGAATTACATCGCCGGTATGGAGGCAATATCTATCCGCCCGACACTACATACCAGGCAGGCAATGGCAATATATTGCAGTTCAATTCCGACAGCACCTACAAAACTTATTCCGGCGGCATGTTAACGGACGAAGGGACCTTTCATATCTTGAGACATGCCTATAAAATGGGCGATACCTGGTATGACGAATTGTCTTTTAACAGTACCACTGATTACGCGCTTACCTATAACATCACATTTCCAGACGTCGTCAGTATATCCGGTACCATCCTAACGCTCAGGCCCACAATGCCTGATATTGGCACTACCGAATACGAAAAGTTATCAGACTAATTGTTGCCGAACGGCCTGGAATATTTTGATCGTTTCCACCGCCTCTTTTACATCATGAACACGCAGGATATTTGCGCCTTTCATTAATGCGATGGCATTCAAAGCGGTTGTGCCATTGAGCGCATCTTCCGCAGTTGTACCTAACAGACGATAGATCATCCTTTTCCGGGAAACACCGACCAGAATGGGCGATTCGAGCATAGCGAATTCCTGCAATCGGTTCATTAAAGCGTAACTATGTTCGCTCATTTTCGCGAAGCCAAAACCCGGGTCGATGATGACATCATGTACGCCAAGTTGCTTTAACTGGTGGAATTTTTGCGCAAAATAGTCCAGCACCTCGGTAAAGATATCGTCATATTCGGCCATTTGGTTCATGTTCTGCGGCGTACCTTTCATGTGCATCAGGATGTAAGGCACTTGCAATCTGGCCACTGTAGCAAACATGTTTTGATCCAGCTGCCCGCCCGAAATATCGTTGATGATATGCGCCCTGGCTCTCACCGCAGCCTCGGCCACTTCAGAACGGAACGTATCAACCGACATAATGGCTTCGGGGAATTTTTCCGCAATTGCTTCAATCACAGGCAATAAACGATCCATTTCTTCCTGAATAGAAATATCACCGGCGCCGGGCCTTGAGGAGTATGCGCCGACATCAAGAAAATCGGCCCCTTCAGCCAGCATTTTTTCAGCCTGCTCAAGGGCATCTTCAACACCAGGCCTCCGGCTTCCGGCATAGAACGAATCAGGCGTAATATTGATTATCCCCATTACCTTCGGTACCGACAGGTCGATCAGTTTCCCGCCCGCATTTATGGTCAGCTTTTTTCGAAAAAATGTATCTTTAGCCATTGTTGGTTAAAAACGTTGTAAAAGTTGAAGTCGTTAAAATTGGTCAACTTTTACAACAACTACAACCTTTATAACTTTTACAACTAAATTGAGTAACACAGCATCAGAATACGACGCGGTTATGCGGGTTTGCCGCGAGCTTTTCATCAAAAAGACCCGCGATTACGGCACAGCCTGGCGCATATTGCGCATGGAATCCATCACCGACCAGATCTTTATCAAGGCGCAGCGCATCCGTACGCTGGAAGAAAAAAAGGTTTCGAAGGTTGACGAAGACATCACAGGCGAATACATCGGCATTGTTAACTATTGCGTGATGGCGATGATGCAAATGGATTGCAAACCTGATACGCCGACAGAACTTTCTGCTGAACAAGCGGGCCAAATGTTCGATGAGAAAGCGCATGAGACGCGCGAACTGATGTTCGCCAAAAACCACGACTACGGCGAGGCCTGGCGCGATATGCGCATCAGCTCGCTCACCGACCTGATACTGATGAAGCTGCTGCGCGTGAAGCAGATAGAGGATAACAAGGGTCAGACACTGGCTTCGGAAGGTGTAAAAGCGAATTACCAGGATATGCTGAACTACTCCGTTTTTGCATTGATAAAACTTGGTGTAAAATGAAAAACAGGCTGGTTTGGACATGCAGAATACTGGTCGGACTGTTGTTCATCTTCTCCGGGCTCATCAAAATGAACGACCCGCTCGGGTTTTCCTACAAGCTCGAGGAATATTTCGACGTTTTTCATATCGGTTTCCTGAGCAACCTGGCTTTAGCTTTTGCAATTATACTTTGCACGCTGGAAGTTGTTTTAGGCTTTGCGATTTTGATCGGCGTCCGCGGTAAAAACATCGCCTGGGGCCTGTTGCTGCTGATCATTTTCTTTGCGTTCCTGACCTTCTATTCAGCTTATTTCAAAGTGGTGCAAACCTGCGGCTGCTTCGGCGACGCTATTCCTCTGACGCCCTGGCAGTCGTTCAGCAAAGATTCGGTTTTGTTGCTGTTGGTGCTGGTTATTTTCGTCAACCGCAAGGATATCAAGCCGCTTTTCAGCAAAAACAGGGGCGATAACCTGCTTATCGGCGCAATAGTTGTTGCGCTTGCATTTGGGTTTTATACCTACAGCTTTTTACCGGTGATCGACTTTTTACCCTATAAGGTAGGCGCGAATATCCCCGATGAAATGATCACGCCTCCCGGCGCTATTCCCGACCAGTATGAGATCACTTATCACCTGAAAAACAAAAAGACAGGTGATACCAAAGTGATGAGCGATAAGGATTACCTCAGCAGCAATATCTGGAAAGACAACAACTGGGAAGTGGTTGGCACACCGGACAGGGAACTGATCAAAAAAGGCTTCAAACCGAAGATACAAGACCTTGCCATTAAAGACGCGCAGGGAAACGATTATACGAAGGAATTGTTGTCGAACCCGTTCTACAACGTTGTCATTGTCGCTTACGATCTGAAGCATACTAATGTGGAGGCCCTGGGCCGGTTGAACGCTTTGGCTGTGAATCTACTTCAGAATTTCAATACACGCACGGTGCTGATCACCTCCAATAACGCGACTGACGCCGAAGCGTTTGCAAAAGCCTATCACCTGGTGATGGAGATCTATTATGCCGACGAGGTTCCGCTTAAGACGATGGTTCGCGCCAACCCCGGCATATTGCTGATGAAAGCCGGAACGGTGATCAATAAATGGCATTACCATTCGGTGCCGAACTACGATAACCTGGCGAGGGAATATTTTCAAAAACAATAGTACATGATCGGCTACCTGTTGCGCAAGATCGGTTACGGGATGGGAGTGATGCTGGGGATAGTGGTCGTGGTGTTTTTCCTGTTCAATATTCTGCCGGTTGACCCTGCCCGTATGACGCAGGGCCAGCGCGCCGATGTGCAATCATTGCAGGCGGTACGGAAAGAATTCGGCCTGGATAAACCAATACCCGTTCAGTTCGCCTATTATCTTAACGATCTTTCGCCCATCGGCTTCCACGACCGTACGCCCGAGGCGCAGCAGAAATACCATTATGCCACGCTGATACCGGTTTCAAAAGCCAAAGTGATTGCACTTAAATGGCCCTACCTTCGTCGCTCCTACCAAACCCGTAAGGATGTTGCGGGCTTGTTGCTCGGTGTTATTCCAAATACATTGATCCTGGCCACTACGGCTATGATATTTGCCATCATTATCGGAGTTTTCCTGGGCGTAGTTAGCGCTACGCACCAGAATACGTGGATCGACCGGGCATCCATCGCGTTTTCGACGCTGGGTATATCCGCTCCCTCTTTTTTTGCTGGGATACTGATCGCCTGGATATTCGGGTTTGTGCTGAATAAATACACCGGTCTCAATATGTCCGGGAGTTTGTACAGCTACGACCCGTTTAAGGGTGAAACGATAACCTGGAAAAACTTGGTGCTACCGATGGTTACTTTAGGTTTACGGCCTTTAGCCATTATTGTGCAATTGACCCGCAGCGCCATGCTGGATGAATTGGGGAAAGACTATATCCGCACGGCGAGGGCCAAAGGACTGAGCGAACGAGCGGTTATCTATAAACATGCTTTGAAGAATGCGTTAAACCCGGTGATCACCGCAATTGCCAATTGGTTCGCCTCCCTGCTGGCCGGTTCTTTCTTTGTCGAATATGTTTTTGGCTACAATGGCTTAGGGAAAACCACGGTCGATGCGCTCGAAATGTCCGATTTCCCGGTGGTGATGGGTTCTATTTTATTTATAACTTTTATTTTTGTGGTCATCAATATCCTCGTGGACCTGTTGTATGTATGGATCGATCCGCGGGTGAAATTGACCTGATTGGTACTATGAAAATATTTCTTATTGGTTTTATGGGCAGCGGCAAAACTACGCTCGGCCGCAAATTAGCCGCCCGCATGAATTACGAATTTATCGACCTGGACCATGTGCTTGAAAAACAGGTCGAACTGAGCATCGCTGAGTACTTCCAGTTCTTTGGCGAGGATTCATTCCGCAAAATGGAATCCCATGTATTGAAGAAAACACCCTACCCCGAAAATGCAATAATATCCACCGGCGGCGGGTTGCCTTGCTTCTTCGACAATATGGACTGGATGAAAGCGAATGGGAAGGTGGTCTATCTGAAATTGGCCCCAAAAACTTTGGCCGACAGGCTGGAAGGCGGTAAGGAAGAACGTCCTCTTTTACAGGGTAAACATGGCGAAAGCCTGGTGGCGTTCATCGAGCAAAAGCTGGCAGAACGCGAAAAATATTATATGGAGGCCAATATTATTGCCGATGGGTTGAGTTTGACGGCTGAGAAGCTGGAAGAGATATTGGGTATGCAATGATCTTATCAGATCTGTCATTGCGAGCGGGCTGAGGGTGGCATGTGCAGCGAAGCAACCTCGTCGCCATGCATTACTACGAGGTTGCTTCGTCACCCCATCACATGCTCCGGGCGGTTCCTCGCAATGACATGGCGGTTAACGTAGCTCACTTAATTTACCTCAAATACACCGAATCACTTTTCCCATCCTTACTCAGCGTTACCTCTACATGCTCTTTGAGCAGGGTCGAAAGCGCAATACCGGCATAATCCGTACTTACCGGGAAGCTTTTGTGATTGCGGTCGACTAAAACCACGGTGCGTAGTTTTTTGAGCGGAACATCCAGGAACACGCCAAAACCATAAGCCAGCGTTTTGCCGCTGTTCATTACATCGTCCACAATAATGACCGCTTTATTATGGCATACCTCGATATCTGTGTCAGTGGATGCTTTTAGGCTGCTGCTTTGCTTATCCAGCTCGATGCCGATGAGCGTGCATTTGAACGGCGCGATCTTGTCCAGTATATTTTTCAGCCTGACAGCCAGGTTGTGCCCCTGCTGCTTGATACCCGCTATGACGATCTCCTTTTCTTCAAAGTTGTCCTCGAGCAATTGATAGGCGATACGGTCGATTTTCTGCGCTATCTGGCGCTGGTCAAGTATCAGGAGTTTTTTATCGGATTTCATTTGTTGGAATGTTTTAAAGTTGTAAAGTTGAAATGTTATAACTCCTGTATAATTTTTGTTGTAAAGATAAAAGCAACTTTACAACATTCAAACCTTTCAACTTTACAACCAAAATTAATCTTTCTGATAGGGATAGTAAACAAAGTTGGCGCCTTCGGGTACGATGACGAAGATGCACATGTAATCGTGCGGGTTTTTGTAAGATTTGGTGAAGCGTTCTTTCAGCTCTTTTTTGATGATGCCTTTTTCTTCGAACTCTTCCAACGTCGACGCATGGATGGTCCATTCGGTATTTAGTTCTTCTTTTTCTAATATCGGTTCGCCCAGGCTCACCTGGTGCTGGTGTGCGACGAAGATGGGGAACCGCGATAACCCTTCCACCATGATCTCCAGCGCCACTTCGCGCATCGATTCGCTGTAAAGCTTCAGGTCTGTCTCAAGGCTGATCAGCGGGCTCGGCTTTTTCTTTTCCTGCCCGCCTGCGTTGTCTGTATTTTCGTTCAATAATTCTTCGGGATCCATTTGGGTGAAATTCTAATTTCTAAACTCTAAATCCTAAATCTCTTTTCTCTGACTTCCGACCTCAGACTTCTGACTTCTTCTTCAACAACACCACATTCTCCACGTGTTGCGTATGCGGGAACATGTCCACCGGCTGTATCTTCTCCAGATCGTATTTCTCTTTCAAAACAAGCAGGTCGCGGGCTTGTGTGGCCGGGTTGCAGCTCACATAAACAATCTTTTCGGCCTCAATTTCCATCAGGCGATTCACCACATCCGGGTGCATGCCCGCGCGCGGCGGATCGGTGATGATCACATCCGGCTTGCCGTGTTCAGCCACAAATTCCGCGTTCAGCACATCCTTCATATCGCCGGCGTAAAATTTGGTATTCGTAATATTATTGATATTCGAATTGATCTTCGCGTCCTCGATGGCAGACGGTACATACTCAACCCCTACCACTTCCTTCACCTGACCGGCAATAAAGTTGGCGATGGTGCCCGCACCGGTGTACAGGTCGTAAACCAATTCATCCCCTTTAAAACCTGCGAAATCCCTGGCTATCTGGTACAGTTTCAACGCCTGCTGCGAGTTGGTTTGATAAAACGACTTTGGGCCGATGCGGAAACGGACAGTTTTACCATTTCCGTCGATCATTTCTTCATAAATGTATTCCGGTCCCCGCCAGGCAGTTACTTCCTGGTCGAAGATCGTGTCGTTCTTTTTCTGGTTGACGATATACAGCAGCGATGTGATCCGCGGGAAATTTTGATCGATAAAGTCCATCAACCCCTTGATCTCGGCTTTGGACGGATAAGCGAATATCACGATCACCATCAGTTCACCGGTTGACGACGTGCGAATGATCAGGTTTCGCAGTGCGCCGGCATGATGCTTCAGGTCGTAAAAACTAATGCCCTGCTGTTTGGCGTAGGCGCGAATTTTATCCCTGATCTCGTTTGACGGATCGGCCTGCAGGTAACAATGATGAATGTCGAGTATCTTATCAAACCGGCCGGGAATATGGAACCCAAGCGCATCCATGTCAGGAGTTTCGTCGGTGCGGTTCTCGCCGTCGTTCAGCCAGCGTTTGTTGGAAAAAGTAAACTCCAGTTTGTTCCGGTAATACCGGTCAACGGGCGACGCCACGATCGGCAATATGCCGCTCACATCAATTTTGCCCAGGTGACTCAGCGCACCTTCAACCGTTTTTTGCTTGAATTTTAGCTGCGCCTCGTAGGTCATGTGCTGCCATTTGCAGCCACCGCAGGTCCCGAAATGCTCACAGAAAGCCTGGGTGCGGTAAACCGAGGGCTTTTTTAACTGCGCGATCTTCGCCTCGCCGAAATTCTTCTTCTTGCGGTAAACCTGTACATCGGCTACGTCGCCGGGCACAGCCTTGTCTACGAACAAAACCAGGTTGTCGGTCTTCCCAACCCCCTTGCCTTCTTCGGCAATATCAATGATCTCGACGTTCTCAAAAACCAGGTTATTCGCAGCTTTATTCATCAGGCTGCAAATATAGCAGAAAGCTTAAAGCTAAAGGCAGAAAGCATAAAGCTTTGGTCTTTCTGCCCTGCCTGCCGGTAGGCAGGTTTTCGCTTTTAGCTCAGATAAAAAGGTTCACAACCGACTGCCAGAAGTCGTCGCTTTCCAGGTCTATCTCTTCGATCTCAAATTGCTCCTCAATTTGTTCGGATACTTCGGTCAACTCGCGGCTCATGGGATAAATGATTTAATAAATGCTAAATTATAATATTTTATACCAAAAACCAAATTGGTATTATGAATTTTTTGTTAATTTTTTTAACATTATATATCAATTTGGACTACCCCAGTTATGATACAGATCCCAGTACAGCCATATCCCGTAACTGAGAAGCCACAAGACAGCGACACCGGTTATAACCAGCATCACGAAAAACAGGCGGCGTGCTGCTTTTGCCATTTGATTTTACGATTAGACAGGTCTTGTCCTCCTTACCAGTAACCAGGTATTTGCGGTAAGTATGCTCATTAGCAAAAAATAGGCGACTACCTGCCTGAACGTCGATGCAAAACGGTCCGTCAGCCCGTGGTACATCATACAATAGATGGCGATAATATTGATGCAGATCACCAGGAACGGAATAAATCTTTTATTGCTTTTCTTTTTCATATCAACGAATCATTGTTTTAGGCGAGCGGCATTTTAAAATACCAGCTGCCAAATGCTACGGAGGACGTTCCGGCGATGATCACCTGTAAGGATGTGGCGCTTTTTACGGGAAGGTCCCAGAATTTCAAGAAAAGGTACACCGTGAGCAGCGACAGCACCATGCCGGTTACGGATGCTAAAATTTTTCTTAAAAACCAGTCGGCGAATAGCCTTACGATCAGTTCCATTGCTCCCCAAAATGCCAGCCAGGTGAAAACTGAAAAAGCCAGGCTCATAAACACCAATGCCGGGTACGACTCGATAAAGGCGAAGTCGCCGGGTTTTGCGGTACGGAACAAATCGACCAGGAAAGGAAGCGGCGCTACGCAGGCGCTGGTCAGCCAAACTTTTAAGGTAAAATGCAGGGACGTATATCTCATGATTCAGTATGATCGTTAGTAGTGGGTCCGTATGATTTCCATGTTTCACCTGGGTATTGGTTGGTAGGCGACAGGGCGGTTTCAGGCTCGGGAGTAAAAAGCCAGCAACCAAGCCCGATGCATGCGCAATTGATGAGCATCAGATCGCAGAAACTATCCGACAGTGAGAATGACTCGAATAACGGGAATATGCGAAAAGTAGCTACGGTCAATGCTACACTTACAAAGGTCAGCAAGGTTTTTCTTATGATATTACTGCCAATAAGCCAGGTGATGAGTTCGACAATGATCCAGAATACCAGCCAGGTAATCAGCGAAAACACAAATTCGTAAAATGCAAAAAGCAGGTAAAATGTGACAAACGTCGAAGCCTGGTTGCCGCCTGCACTTTTGTCAAAGAACACACCGGCACAAAATATGGCCGGGGCAAATGCGATGGTACTTAACCAAACCCGGGCGCTGTATTTGAGTGAATTGTAATTCATGATTAATTTGATTTAAACGCTATAATTCCAGGAGCACAACAGGTTTAGCCAGATCGAAATACCATACTCCTGCGCATATACCTGCGGTATAGCCGATCATTAGTGGAAATACCTCATTCTGCGGTAAAAAGGGGTTACCATTCTCGACAAGATAGAACAGTCCGATCGTTAGGACCATGCCCGCAAAAGTGATCCAGCATTTTTGCGGGAAGACCCCCGACACGATCCTTACGATCAACCTGATAAGCAGCCAAAATACCAGCCAGATAAAGAAGGTTATGAATACAACAAGTATCACGGCCGGCGGGCATAGTAATACCAGGTAGATTGTTGTATCACCATGGTCGCCATTTGTACAACATGCTATCAGCATAGCTATAAACGGCCCGGTCACAACGCTGCTTAACCAGATCTTTGCACTGTAGTATAGCGGATAATATTTCATCACATTAATTTTTATCCCAGTTGATCTTCCTCGAAGAGTACATCAGCGCAGCGATAATGATGAACAGCGCGATACTGCCGATGAGCAGCGACAAGTCTTCCAACTGGATGATGACATAGATGAACGAATAGAAAAGCGTCAGGATGAACGTGAAGATCACGGCGGCCTTCCGGTTTTTAAGCAGTGAGCCCAGGAAGACGGCGATCAGCGTTATCGTCGCAACCGAGGCAACCAAATAGGCCAGGCTGTAGCCAATCTGTTCCGAAAAAGACAGCAACAAGGTATAGTATATGATCATCGCCGCACCGATCAGGATGTAGTTGAATACGTGCACCTTTTGCTTACTCAACAATTCGGTAAGGAACAGCGAAACAAACGTGAGCAGAATGATGAGGATGGCATATTTGCTGGTACGCGTGGTTTTCTGGTATTGGTCCACCGGCAGTTTCAGTTTGACGCCGAAAGTGGCATCGCTCGCTTTCTTTTCGTTGGTGAGCAAGCTCACATCCTGCACCCATTGCTGCGGAAAAGGCCGGTTATAATACAACATGCGCCATTTGGCCGAAAAGCCTTTGGTGTCGATCACGCGGGCATCGGGCAGGTAGCGGCCGTCAAAACTGGGGCTGTTCCAGTCGCCGCTTATTTCCACGGTCGTCGTTTTGCCGGTGTGCAGGAAACTCAGTTCTTCGCTGCCTTTCAGGTCGAGGCTGAAATCAAATGGAATCGTGCCGTCGGTAAAGCCTTTCAGGTTCACCGCCACCTGGAGGCTGTTACCGAGCACGTTTTCACCGGGGGTGGGCTCCGCGGTAAAGGTTTGGTCGTTGATTTTTACCTGCGGATTAGTTTTTAACCCCTTCAGGTCGCTGATGCTGAACAGGACACGGGCCTTTTCGGGTATCAGCTGGTCGGCGGTGATGGATAAGGAGCCCAGGTCGGCTTGGGTGAAATTTCCCGACACCCGGATGTTACCGTTATATACCGGCACTTCGTAAATACCGCGGTGCAGCACTTCCGATCTTAGGCTGCCCTTATAGCTCAGTTCGTTCGGCAGGATATAGAGGTTTTGTATGGCCGTTTTCGATACCTTGTTCCCATGGTCGTCGGTCTCGGTCACATGCTCATTATAGGGGATCATCAGTACCGGGCCCTGTATCAGCTGGCTGCCCGAATACTGGTCGGTTACTTCTTTAATAGTATCTTCCTGGCGCTGCGCCCTTTCCTTTATCAGGTTATCGACCAGCGAAGCCGGGATCATCAGCAGCAATACCAGTATGCCGATGAACGCTAATTTGACCGTCACCGACTCCTTGAGCCAGTGCATAAATCCTTGTTGTTGTGGTTGTTCTGTGATCATTTGACTTAAATAAAAGTACTTTGTATTTCAAAGTAAATAGATAAAAAAAATTTAGGTTAGCTTCTGTTGTTTTATTAATTGTTCAAGTGTATTTAAATGTGATTTGAAGGCTTTTTTCCCTTTGTCAGTCGCTTCATAATTAGTATTCGGTTTCCGGCCGAGGAAACTTTTGTGCACAACGATGTATTCCTCCTTTTCCAAAGCTTTTAAGTGCGATGCCAGGTTGCCGTCAGTAATGCCCAGCAGATCCTTCAGCGAGTTGAAATCATACCGCTCATTGGCGGCCAGCACGCTCATGATCTGCAGCCTTACGCGGTTCTCAAAGGCTTTATCGAGTTTATCAAAAGATATGTTCACTTATCGTATTTAAAGTAAATGCGCGCGCCGTAAATAATGTGCAGCAGCCCGAAACCAAGCGCCCAAAATAACAAACCATGACCGGGTAAACAAGCGGCGATCAAACCTAAAATGATCTCGCAAATGCCGAGGTATTTCACCTCGCCAAAGGTGAAATTACTGGCGCTGACTAAAGCCAACCCATAAAAGATCAGTGAAGCTGGTGCTACCAATCCATAATAGGGGTGATAAAAATGGTTCAGTTTGAAAAAAACTAATACGGCTATTAAACAGCCTCCTGCCATCAGAGGAACCATCGTGTGAAATACTAACGATCTGCTAGCTGAGCCCCACATTGGCTGATTTTTACGTTTCGCCTGTCGGATGCTCAATAGTATTGCCGTCGTAATTGACGCTATAAGCACAATAACTGCGATAGCAAAAAGCTTCCAGTTAAGGCTCGAATAATCAGTAACATAACTATTAAAAGACGGCGTGGTAGTTACCAGTGGCTCTTGCGCCCTTACTCTCAAAATCGCTTCTTCAAGTTTTGAGTGTGCATCTTCGATTATTTTGTAAGCCGCTCCCGCGCCTACCAGCGCATAAACACCTGCCAGTATGCCTGACAGGCCGCTGAGGGAAATGAATTTGGAGGAGCGCTCCATGATGCTGCGTATGGACGCCAGCTCGTTTTGCAATTCGGTTTCTTCCATTGAAAAGCACTTTGAAATTCAAAGTAAATAATTATATATTTGATTTCCAAATCTTATAATTAAAAAACCGATGAATAAAAGACTCCCTTTCTTAATCGCGGCCGTTGTGTTGGGCTTCCTGTCCAGCCGCTTCGTTGTCGGGTGGTACACCACCATCCCCTGGGTTATTGCCACGCCCATCGTGGGGTATTTAAGCAGAACCAGGCGCGACAGCCTCATCAACGGCGGTCTGTTTGGCTATGTGCTGTTCCTGGCCTATACTTCGTCCGTTTACCGCGGAAAAACGGATACCAAAAGTATTTTGCTTTTTATCGGGTTTACACTATTGTTCAGCCTTGTCGGGGCTATTGCGGGCACTGTAGGCGGCTTTATCGGAAATTGGCTGAAGGGCATGTTCAAGCCAAAGAAATGACCTGATCACACCTCTGAAACGGGTACAGAAATAGTCTTCTTCTTACTGGCCAATGCAGCATTGCCTTTCCTGATCTTGG
>JAFDZL010000349.1 GCA_018266935.1 Bacteroidota bacterium
GAAGTTAAGCCCGCCAGAGCCGATGGTACTGCGGTAATACGTGGGAGAGTAGGTCGGTGCCAAATTTTACTGAAAGCTCGTTAGGAAACTAACGAGCTTTCTTGTTTTTAGTCCGCAAGTCCGCACAAGTCCGAAAGAAGATCATTTACTATTCACCATTCACTATTCACCATTAACCCGCACCGCCGGTTCACGTTCATTCATCTCTGCACCGTTTTCAGCAAATTATACGGCACGTTTCCAGTATTTTAAGAAATACACTATGCCCTGTTTTTGGATAAACTCCGCCGATTTGGTGAACGGCAAAAGCACAAGAAATTGTAAGTCAGCATGTTAATACCGAATGGCATATGCAGAAAAATTAGTCGGTTCAGACGATAATATTTGAAAAAAACACTTTTCACCATTTTCTAATGCTTTTGGCACACATTTTCACCAATCGCATGGCCCAAAACAGGCTTAGTGTACAGATGCTTTGCATAAACTTTTGACGCTTATTTTCAGGATTGGTACACTAAGGCGTGTGTAAGTTTTCATTTTGCAGAGCTTTGCTGCCCACTGCACACCGCCAACTGCCAACTGGCTCAGAGCACCTTATACAAGATCCAGTTATCCGCCCTTTTCAGTTTGCGGTTATGAGTTGCCAGTTTGCAGAAGCCTGCAGCCAACTTGATCAAAGAACTTTATATAGGATCCAATTATCCGTCTCATATATCTTCTGCAAATTGAGGTTGCTGTCGGACTTTTTGATGGCGGGCAGGTATTTGAAGTTCAGTTGGGTATAGCCGCTTAGCGGGTTGCGGTCGGTAGCGATAAGGATGTAGTTCACATATTTTTCAGGGGCTTCGCTGGCGCTCAGGTAGCTGTCCTGGTAAGGCATCGTAACGCGACCCACATGGTTGGTAAAGGCGATAACGGGGTAGGCTACGGCATCGTCGGCTAAAATCTGGTCGTTATCGGGCAGCGTGTTCAGGTAGTTAGCCATCTCGCGGCTTTCGTCCTGCGTATCGTCGGGTGAAAGGTGGAACAGCGCATTTACAAAGTCGCGCTCCTCGGGTATGAACGAGTTTTTGAGGAAGATGAAGCCGGTGAACAGCTGGAACACGGTGATGACGGTGAGCAGCGATTTCATCATGCGCTGGTTCTCGTGCTTATGCCCGCGAAAGACGATGCACAGCAGCGCCAGCACCAGGAAGATGATGAAGTATTCGTGCGCCAGGAATATCTTGTCGTATTTGATCTGCAAAAACTCCACGAAGGCGAAAGGCGCGGCAACGGTGAGTATCTGGTAGGTGTTGTGGCGGAACAGGTAAATGGCCAGCAGCATCATTGGGCAATAGAGCAGGATGCTGGCGGTAACCAGCGGCGATATCTGCGATACGTGGTAATGCGAAAAGCTGGTAGCCTGCTCAAAGCCCAGGCGGTCGGCCAGGACGGTCCAGGTGGCGTAGGGACTGTCGAGGAAATAGTCGAAGTCGTTGGCGTGCGTCAGGTTCAGCATTTTGAAGATGAGCACGGCCGCCAGCGGGAACATGAACAGGATGATATAAATGGCGAATATCTTGTTGATCAGCTTGCGGCGCAGCGCTGGCGTGTTGAAGCTTTGCACTAAGCGGAATACCGTTTCGGTTTCGCTGAGGTTGAGGCTCCGCGTAGCGATGAACAGCACCAGCGGGATGAAGAACAGCGTGAGCCAGATGAACTTATAATCGCAGAACACCAGCACCACCAGGCAGATACTGGAGATGGACACGTGGAAAGTGGTGTTCGACTTGTAATAACGCAGGATATGGTAGAAGAACAGGAACAGGAAGATGAGCACCAGGTACACCGCTTTGCCCGAACAGGCACTGAACAGGATGCTGGGGTGAAAAACAAAGGTGATGAGCAGCAGCAGCAGGTAATAATCATCATGACTGCGCCTGACGAGCGTATTGGCCATGACATAGAACAAGATCGCCGTGCCGATGGCCGACGCCAGTTCGGGCCCGAGCAGGTAAAACTTGCCAAAGGTGAACGCAATAGCCCCGTAAAACGGCAGTATGGGCGACGTGAGGCCCATCACTTTCAGGCGGTTGCCCACACCTTCAAACAGCAGCTTGCACTTTTCACTGTAGAACAGCGCCTCGAGGTTGTAGTAATGCAGGCCGTGCAGGTAAACCGCCATAAACACGTAATACACCGCGAGGAGCACCGTGAGTATGATGAGATATAGCGTCCGTTTATGCATTACTTGATGACGTTTGTTGCGCTGTTAACCTTGCTGAGGCCGTGGTTGGTCTTTTCCCAGTAGAACGGCCTCATCACCAATTGGTATAGTCCCTTGTATGCCGCCGCCGAGTGCAGCAGCCAGTATATCGGGTTGGCTATGGCAAACAGGATGAGCTCGTAAAAGCGACGCTTAAATACGGCGATCATGTTCACGTAGATCATCAGGATATTGCCCACCATCAGGTTGAAGATGGAGATGAACAGCACCCAGTCGGGGAACAACAGCTTAACGTACGACAGGCTGAATACCACGTAAGCCAGGAAGATGAAAAGCAGTACCGGGTAAACCAAAAAAGTAATCGGCGTAGCCCCTACGAAAAAGTTGAATCCCAGGAAACCCCGCCAGCCGATCTTCCGGATCAGCGCGATAGGGTTGCGCATGTGCACTAAGTAGGTTTGCATGTACCCCTTGATCCACCGTGACCGCTGACGTATCCAGTTGACGGGCTCGTTGTTGGCCTCCTCATAAGTGGTGGAGTTCACAATGGCGATCTTATAGCCTTTGGCATAGGCGCGCACACCCAGGTCGGCGTCTTCCGTTACGTTGAAGGGATCCCAGGCGCCGAGTTCGAGCAGGGCTTCGATCTTGAAGTGATTGCTCGTTCCGCCCAGCGGGATCGGGATGTCCAGCGTATCCAGGCCGGGCAGCATGTAGTCGAACCAGAAAGAATACTCCAGCGTGAACATGCGGGTCAGGAAGTTTTCGTTCCGGTTGAAATAGTTCAGCGCGCTTTGCACGCAGATGTATTTTTCGGGCAGTTTGTTGAACAGCGTCACCACCTTTTTCAGCTGGTCGCTGTCCGGTATATCTTCGGCATCGTATATCGTCAGGTATTTACCGCGGGCGAAGTGCAGCCCGTAGTTGCAGGCCTTGGGCTTGGTCTTGGGCATGTGGTAAGGGACGATGATCACCTCGAACACGGCCGGGAAATCAAGTTCGCGAACGGCATGCAGTGTCTGTTCATCGTCCTCTTCGATCAATAGTTTTACATCCAGTTTCTCGCGCGGATAGTCAAGCGCCTGCAGGTTCCAGATCAGCTTTTTGATCAGCTTATCTTCTTTGTAAACCGGCAGCAGGATGGTGTATATGGGCAGATCGTCGTTGTGGAGATGTTTCAGCTCGTGGTTATGGACCGCCTGGTACAGCTCGAACTTGGACCCCACCAGCGACAGGAACAGTTTAAAAATGATCGCCACCAGGAAGAATACGCTCAGTACGATATTGATCCAGATCATTACGCCCCTGAAGTTTTCTACGAGCCCCACGGCAAGCAGCCCGAGTATCAGGAAAATGGATACCAGTTGCGGCGTGCTGAAGGTAGTTAATGCCGAACTGTTAGGGTCGTTATTGAGCAGTTCGAAAACCGAGGATTTGACCTGGTCGCCGCCCAGGAGCCGGTGGCTCAGCCAGGTGATCTCGAGATCCTCGGCAAAAATGATCTCGGGTTCTTTATTGTACGTTAACCGTATAAAATCGATCGCCAGCCGGTTTGAGGGATCGGCCATCACGGTTACCACCTTGTTCTTTTTAACGGACAAGGGCACCGCCAGTTGCGCCTGCGCAAAGTCCAGGCCGATCTGATCCAGTGCCGCCCGGTCATAAGGAAGCTCGCGGACGTCCCTGAATTCGTACCCCGCATTGTTCATCGACCGGGCGTAGTTCTTGCGCGAAATATAGCCGTAGCTCAGCGCTACCTTCAGGAACGACAGGTCGTACTTTTCGGCGTAGGCCTCTATATGTTCCCGGTCTGCCCGCGACAGGAAGCCGTCTTTCACCAGAAGTTCGGGAACGGGGATAGTCATTGTGTTATAGTTTATCTAAATGAAATATTATTATAAAAGAGAATGTCATTTCGACGCACGTTATGGCTTGCGGGCTGCCGTGCGGAGAAACCTTCTGCTCTATGCTTGCGGTTTATGCAAGGC
>JAFDZL010000034.1 GCA_018266935.1 Bacteroidota bacterium
ATAAAACCATTTATAAAACCCGTTCGGTTTTATGCCCGCAAAGGGCTCACAGGCATCACGGGTAATATTTATGCAGGCTTGCATGAATTTAATGACATGGCGTTCCTGCTTCTTTTTTTGCGCCCGGACGATCTTTTTTATGATATCGGCTCCAACGTTGGATCTTATACTTTGCTCGCGTCAGGAGTTTGCGGTGCGAAAAGCATAACATTGGAGCCGGTAAGATCAACCTTTGATATTCTTCAAAAAAACATCGAACTGAACGGCTTGCAGGAAAAAGTTGCATTGATAAACGCAGGTGCAGGGTCAGCCGGCGGAGAAATAGCGTTTACCGCGGGCAGCGATACTACAAACCACGTCATAGCCGATGGCGAACAAGTGAACGAAGAGATCGTGCATATTCCGCTGGTTGCCGTCGATTCGCTGCAACCCGGTAACCCGGCATTGATAAAAATAGACGTGGAAGGCTACGAAACTGAAGTGCTGAAAGGCATGGCGGCCACTTTGGAGAACCCGTCGCTCCAAGCCATTATTATTGAATTGAATGGCAGCGGCGAACGTTATGGCTATGATGAAAGCAAAATACACGAGTTGCTGCTCAGCAAAAAATTCAAACCATACACCTACAGCCCATTTGACCGGACGCTGGCCGAATTGCCGGAATTGGGTAATTTCAATACCATCTATTGCCGGGATCTCCAGGCTGTCAAAAGGCGTCTTCGCGAAGCAAAGAAAATAAAGGTCATGGGTGAAACACTATAGCATGAAACTGGCGATCATCACCACCCACCCCATACAATATTATGCGCCGGTCTTCAAACTCTTGCATGAACGCGGCAGAATCAGCATTATGGTGTTTTACACCTGGGGAGAAAAATCGAAAGTTAAATACGATCCTGGTTTTGATTCGACCATTGGATGGGATATCCCGTTGCTGGAAGGCTATCCCTTTACGTGGCTGGAAAACAGTTCAACCGATCTGGGTACGCATCACTACAAAGGCATTATCAATCCGGATATCATCAACCGGGTTGAAAGCTGGGCGCCCGACGCCATTTTGGTGTTTGGTTGGGCCTGGCAAAGCCACCTGAGATGCATAAGGCATTTTAAGGGTCGTTTGCCTGTATATTTCAGAGGCGATTCAACCTTGCTGGACGATCGCGGTGGCCTCAAAGGATTCATCAAAACACTTTTCCTGAAATGGCTTTACAGGGATATCGATTGCGCGTTTTACACCGGGTCGAACAACCTGGCCTACTTTAAAAAATACGGGTTGAAGGACAGGCAGCTTGTATTCGCTCCTCACGCCGTTGATAACGAGCGTTTCTCCTTTGCCAGGAAAGAAGAAGCTGCAGCTTTGAGACGGCGGTTGAATATTAATAGTGACGATATGCTCGTACTTTTCGCCGGAAAGTTCGAGCATAAGAAATCTCCGTTGGAGCTGTTAGCAGCATTCAGACTTATGAACAAGCCTGATGCTCACCTGCTCTTCGTAGGTAATGG
>JAFDZL010000350.1 GCA_018266935.1 Bacteroidota bacterium
CAATGTCTGGGGACAGATTTTAGGGAGTATAATTGCGATCATTGGCATCAACTTGCCGGGGCTCATCCTGATCCTGTTTATCGTCCCTTTCTGGGAGGACCTAAAGAAGATCACGCGTATTCGTAATTCACTAAGCGGTATCAGCGCCGTTGCAGTAGGTTTCATGGCTACCGCGCTTATTATGCTGACGATACCCTTCGGTCTGCATTGGGAAGCTTATGGGCTGATGGTGACCACTTTCCTGGCGCTGAATTTGACTAAAATAAAAACCCCGATCGTCATCATGATCGGGGTCGTTCTCGGGCTAATTTTCTAAATCGGGGATCAGAAAGGTTCGTCATCTATATCATCCATTCTCGACGGACGAATGATAAAATTGCTTGGTTTATCGAAATCTTGCGACGGGTTTAAACCTGTAAAGGCGTTTCCGCTGCTTTGTGGCATGAAATTATCCTGGTCGAGGTCGGTGAACTTAACGTATTTACCAACGAATTTGAGTCTTACGGTACCGGTCTCGCCATTACGGTGTTTGGCGATGATAACCTCGCCAACGCCCTGTGTGGGCATGCCGTTTTCGTCCTCGGTCAGGCCATAGTATTCCGGGCGATAGAGGAATAGCACCATATCTGCATCCTGTTCGATAGAACCGGATTCGCGCAGGTCGGAAAGCATAGGCCGTTTGGAGGCGCCCGGACGATTCTCAACCGCGCGGCTCAACTGCGATAGCGCGATCACAGGCACATTCAGCTCTTTGGCCACTGATTTAAGCGCCCGCGAGATACTGCCGATCTCCTGCTCGCGGTTACCGCCACCTTTGCCGTCGCTTTTACCTTGCATCAGTTGCAGGTAGTCGATGATGATGAGCTGGATATCGTGTTGTGATTTCAGGCGGCGGCATTTCGCCCTGAATTCAAAAATGTTCAGCGCCGGGGTATCATCTATGATCAGCGGCGCTTGTTCCAGCCGTCCGATCTTGGAGTGGATCTGCTGCCATTCCCACTCCTCTAATTGTCCTTTGCGTATTTTTTCCTGCTCGATCTGGGTTTCGCCCGAGATCAAACGGTTAACCAACTGTACTGATGACATTTCGAGAGAAAATACAACCACGGGTTTTGTAAAATCAACCGCGGCATTACGCGCACAGCTCAGTACGAACGCCGTTTTACCCATGGCCGGGCGCGCAGCGATGATCACCAGGTCAGACTTTTGCCAACCTGAGGTCATCCTGTCCAGGTCTGTAAAGCCGGATGCCACACCAGTTAAACCGTCCTTCTTATCTTTTAGCGCTTCGATCTCCTTCAGTGTTTCGTACATCAGGTCGTCCATCTTGCGCGAGTCGCGTCGCAAATTGTTTTGGGCGATGTCGAACAGGTTCTTTTCAGCCTTGTCCAGCAGGTCGAGCACGTCGGTCGTATCTTCGTAGGCGTTATTGATCACTTCGGTCGAGATACGGATCAGTTCGCGCTGGATAAATTTTTGAATGACAATGCGCGAGTGGTATTCGATGTTAGCGGCAGAAGCTACGCGATTGGTAAGCTCGGTAATGTAATACGCGCCTCCGATCATTTCCAGTTCACCAGATTGCCGCAATTGAGCGGTCACGGTCAAAATATCTACAGGAGACGTGCGCTCAAAAAGCTGGCGTATCGCCGCAAATATTTTCTGGTGGCTTTCCTTGTAAAAAACGTCCGGTTTCAGGATATCGATAACCGACGAAAGCGCATCCTTTTCGAGCATCAAAGCCCCCAAAACTGCCTCTTCGAGATCAACCGCCTGCGGTGGTAGTTTACCTAATCCGCTGTAAGGAGTTGGATTGGAAATTCGGCTTCTTCTGTCGCCAATATTTGGCTTACTCTGGGGGTTATCGTTCTCAAAAATCATGGGATAACAAAAATATACAAAAAACGTTCGGATTAGCTAACGATTACTTAACATATCAACTTTTTTTAAAAATATAAACCGCAAAATCGACGGAAAAATCGAACATTGGTTTTAACAATTGGTGTGAATAAGCTGTGAATTGTGAAAGTAACTTGCTGATAAAGACCGATGTGGATAACGTTTTGAAATGTTTACTATGACAATAGGCTTTTTACACTAAGCAAAATCAGTAAGTGCTGAAAATCAATTAATATGGCTATTTTTGACAAACTTTTACTTCAAAATTCATGACATTTCACGCCCGTCCGCAGCGGGAAAATAACCAGATGGTTTTCGGGATACGCGCCGTAATTGAAGCCATCCGATCAGGTAAGGAGATCGAGTCATTATACGTGCAACGAGGGCTCGGAGGGAGTATATTCAGCGAGTTGAAATCTATCCTTCACGAGCATAACATCGTCGCACAGCAAGTACCTGTAGAAAAGTTGAACCGCATCACCACGAAGAACCACCAGGGCGTGATCGCCATCATTTCGCCGATCATTTACCAGAAAATAGAGAACATCATCCCTGAAATATTCGAACGAGGTGAAACACCGTTGATCCTGGTGCTCGACGGTATTACCGATGTGCGCAATATGGGCGCTATCGCCCGGACAGCCGAGTGCGCCGGGGTTCATGCCATTGTGATCCCGGCGAAAGGGTCAGCGCAGATCAATGCGGATGGAATTAAGACTTCGGCGGGAGCACTTTATAAAATTCCCGTTTGCCGTCACGAGAATTTCGTTCAAACCATGCGTTTCCTCCAGGAATCGGGCTTGCAATTAGTAGCCTGTACCGAGAAAACGAAAGAATTCATCTATACGCCCGATTATACCCTGCCAACGGCTATTATCATGGGATCAGAAGAAGATGGCATCCGCAATGAACTGATCCGTATTGCCGATCACCTGGCCAAAATACCCATGTTCGGCGAGATCGAATCGCTGAATGTATCGGTTTCGACGGGCATCATCTTATATGAAGCGATCAGGCAGCGGCAGTAGCATACACCAAATGTTCATGTTCTCGCCACTTTCAACCATTTTTAACCATTAAGTTGCTGTTATCGAGGTTTTTGAGCATCTACACTAAGGTCTGAAATAACATAAACTTACTGCGTTTCGTGAACGAAAAAAACGTAAATAGTTGATTTATAGTTGCCTTTTGCTCACGAGGATATACATGCTAAAACCGGTCATACAGACGAATAAGTCAGCGGTAACTTCAGATTTTGGATAATATTCGCCACTTTTTTGGTTTCCAATCGATGAAACCACACTTAGTGTAAAGCTGCTATGCAGGAACTTTTATGCCGAAATTGCAGAGGAAATACACTATGTGCCTGTGACTTTATTAATTCCAAATACGTTAACGATTCTTTAAAAGCGCGGCGTAATCTATTTTATCAAACTGAAACTCTGGTACTTTAGTTTGAATGGAACGATTAACGATCATATCAAAATTTTTGGCGTAATCTTTAGATATGAGTAGTTCATATCGATCAGCTTGGGGCTGGCTTTTATCTTCCCAGACAGCAATTTTATTCTTGGGATCAATAATATGAATGATCAACTTTGCATCAGGCCTGTTAGGAAATCCTGAGATATTTTTGAAATAGGAATTAACATTTAAATACCAAGTATTACCTTTTACTCGTCTTACGCCTAAAAGCGGTTGAGGATTTGGACCATCCATAAACCAATAAACCATTGTGCTGTCAGTAATAATTCTTCGTCCCTCATTACCTTCTTCTGACGGAGAGTAGATATAATATTTGCCCTTGTATTTATACAGAGGTATCCATTCTCTTGATAATCCTTGTAGGTCGTATTTAGTTAGCGGCGCAGGGAAGTGTTTTTTCAAGTCGCGGTAGTTTCCTTTGTATTCATCAAGTTCAGACTTGTCCATTTTAAAATCCATCAACTCGGTGTATAATGGTGATCGCCGGTTTTGCTCGATGTACACTCTATGATACTGATCTTTTGAAATGAAAATGGTGTCAATATTTACATTGGTGCTGACCTGTGCCGATCGTGATCCCGCGTTTTGGTGATTAATACTTAACAGCAAGGGAACTGTTAATATCGAAAAAATTAACTCGCGCATTTCCTGTAGTTAGTGCTAAAACAACGAATGATCTTTATATATATTTCGCCCCAAACTTCGCTTTCACATCAGCTACTACTTGTTTTACGCTTTGTTCCTCGCTGCGCGGACAAATGAGCAGGGTGTCGTTCGACTCAACGACAATGAAATCCTTCAGGCCGTTCAGCACAACCAGCTTATTGGATGGTACATTCACCATGCAACCTTCGGTATTGTATTTAAGTACATTACCCGAAGGTATCATTACGTTTTGATGTTCTTCATCGTCTTTTTCGGCTACCTGGTAAACGGACGCCCAGGTGCCCAGGTCCGACCAGCCGAATTCCGATGGCAGCACATAAACATTTGTCGCTTTTTCCATAATGCCGTAGTCGATTGAAATATTGGTGCATTGCAGGTAGGCGGTACTGATATGGTCCCTTTCTCCGTCGGTATTGTAAATCGAACGCGCTTCAGCAAAGATCTCGTTCATCTCAGGCTGGTACATGTAAAAGGCTTTGGTAATAGCTTTTGCCGACCATACGAATATGCCTGCGTTCCACAGGAAATCACCGCTCTGGACAAAGGTTTTGGCTAATTCCAGGTTTGGCTTTTCGGTGAAGGTTTTTACTTTATGGAATTCGTCGTTGATGGTATCGTCGGTGTATTGAATATAGCCATAGCCGGTATCGGGCCTCGATGGCATAATGCCCAGCGTGATGAGACATTCCTTTTCCGAAGCGACCTTTAATGATTTCTCAATCGCGGTGATAAAGGCGGGTTCATCCAATATCAAATGGTCCGAGGGCGCCACCACGATGGATGCATCCGGGTTCAGACTTTCGATTTTATAGCAGCCATAAGCAATACATGGGGCGGTATTGCGCATCACAGGTTCGGTAAGTATCTGGTCGTAAGCTATGCCTGGCAATTGTTCCTGCACAAGGCCGGCATAGTTTTCATTGGTGACGATGTAAATATTTTCTTTCGGGCATATTTTCAGGAAACGGTCGTAGGTGTTTTGTATAAGCGTTTTCCCTGTGCCGAGTATATCTAAGAATTGTTTAGGGTGTGAGGTTCTGCTGATCGGCCAGAAGCGGCTTCCGATGCCACCCGCCATAATGATCGCATAATAATTTTTATTCATCTATTTTAAAGAATTTTTGCGCCTAAAAGTCGCGACAAAGTTGGCTAATATTTTGTAAATTATTTGTTAAGTAAAATTACCTTATACGGGGGGAATTTTGTAAGGATTAAAAAGCGCGTAAATAAACAAATTGTTTTCATTTTAAAATCATTTTTCTATAAAATTTTAAGCGAAACCCGTCGTTTATTTAGAAAATTTTGTTATTTTGAACTTTTTAGTACGATAATTTAGTTACCTATAATGATTGAAACAAAACGGTCGCTTTTTGATAATCTCCAGAACTTTTTCGGGTTCGACAACTTCAAGGGGGAACAGGAAGCGATCATCACTAACATCCTCGCCGGAAACGATACTTTCGTGATAATGCCGACGGGCGGGGGTAAGTCTATGTGCTATCAATTGCCGGCGCTGATGAGCGATGGAACTGCCATCGTGATATCGCCGCTGATAGCGCTGATGAAAAACCAGGTTGACCAGCTGAGAGCCTTCGGCGGGTCGGACAGCATTGCTCACTTTTTAAATTCATCACTAACCAAAGCCGAGACGGCAAGGGTTAAGGAAGATGTTTTGGGCGGCAAAACAAAATTACTTTACGTTGCGCCCGAATCATTGACCAAGCAGGAAAATGTTGATTTTCTTCGCCTGAACCAGGTTTCGTTCGTCGCTGTCGATGAGGCGCACTGTATTTCGGAATGGGGTCATG
>JAFDZL010000351.1 GCA_018266935.1 Bacteroidota bacterium
GGAAAATATTCTGTGACTGACTGTCCACCCTTAGAATGGGTAATTATGCTTGGCCTCCCTTCACTTCCCCAATGGATGCCCCAATCGCGATCTTCGAGGTATTCTTCGAGGTACTCAGGCTTTACCAAACAACAGTACACGCCGGTATCTACTTCGTCTACCTCACCACCCCTGTAAATATCTATCCAGCCGCGGTCAATAAATTTCTTTTTTATCGCGGCGTGCTGTTTATCCAGCGAAAATATAGCTTCGTCCATACATTATCGGAATTTCTGATCAAGATTAGGCAATTACTGCGCATCCTATTTGCGCAATACAAAAATCCGATGTTTTTATGAAAAAAAATAACCCCTTTTCTGAACAACGGCAGCTTTATAATCCTGCAAAGCTGCCTACAGCCTGACGGCCTGAAATAATTGGCGGGTAAGTTATTTTTTGATTAGTTGTATTTGATCGGGTTCTACGTTTAAAGCCTCCGCTACTAATCGCTGTCGTTCTTTCATATCTGCAAGAGGTGGTGTGCGGCATATTTCTGCCCAGTTATGGCGTGATAAACCATAGGTGATATAATCATCACATATTTCGTTGTGGTCAGGGTAATCAAACCAGTTTGTTATCCGCTTGTAATACACCATTTGCATTAAAACGAATTTAGGTTATTTGGAAAATAGCTCAAAATATCCCTTACGTTTTTTTTGGGGCCTCAATTTGCGACCGTTTCTATTACCGCGTCTATGAGGTGCTGCGCCATGGAAAAATAATTACCTGGGGCGTTCTGCCAATTGTCGCCGACCTTTATCAATGTATATGGGGTATTGTACATTGTAATGCTTATCTCGTTTTCCTTTTGTTGTACCAGGTAAAAGTAAAAGGTGCGGTTCCCGGTATTGGCAGCTAATTTTTCGTTGTTCATGTGCCGCAAAAATAGAAAGCTGGGTCAATTCAGTGAATAGATTTCTTGTGTTTAATGGGTTCTTTTCCAGCAGCAAAACAAAAGTGGATAAAAATTTGTAGAAAAGTTATGCAAAATGCTAAAAATATTAGCATAACTTTATTGTCCCAAATTTGAACTGCTATGCTTGCTACGAAACAGGAAATTATTGATAAGCTCCGCCAGGATCTGTTGCGCTGGCAGGGCTTCGAGCCGCCGAAAGCCAGCGCAGAGGGAAGCTTCGGACTACCAAATATCGAGGCATCATTCCCGAACAATACCTTTCCGACTGCTGCTTTACATGAGTTTATCAGCTATTCGCCCCAGGACACCGCGGCAACCGGGGGTTTTATGTCGGGCATTATCAAAACCCTGCTGGCTGGCGGGGGCGCCTGCCTGTGGGTCAGCGCGACGCGACGCATTTACCCGCCTGCACTCAAACAGTTCGGGCTTGACCCGGATAGGGTCGTTTTTGTCGATGTCTCTTATGTGAAGGATATATTGTGGGTGATGGAAGAAGCGTTGAAATGTGAAGGAATTGGGGCCGTTGTGTGTGAAACACGTGATCTCAGCTTTATGGAGTCGCGGCGTTTGCAGCTGGCTGTTGAGAAACACCACATCACGGGATTTATCCTGCGCAAAGACACGAAAAAGGTAAATCCAACGACCTGCGTTGCCCGGTGGAAAGTAAGCCCCGTGCGCAGCAAATTGCGCCCGGGAATGCCTGGCGTAGGTTTTCCACGCTGGAAAGTAGAGTTGTTAAGGGTAAAGAACGGCAGTCCCGGAAGCTGGACCGTGGAGTGGAAAAACAGGCAGTTCTGCCAGATCACCGAGACACAAGAGCAGAAACAATTACACCAATATGCCTAAGCGTTTTCTATCGATTTGGTTCAGGCGGTTGCTTACCGACTGGAAAACGATCCGTCAGCCGGATTTGAAGGGAAAGTCTATTGTTTTTGCAAGGCCGGATCACGGCCGAATGCTGATCGTAGCAGTGAATGCCGCTGCTGAAAAATACGGCGTTGCCGAGGGAATGACGGTAGCCGACGCGAAAGTTATCGCACCGAACCTTGAGGTATTTGACGATAAAGACGGGCGAAACCTGAAGCTATTGAAAGGCCTTGCGGAATGGTGCCTGCGTTATACGCCGTTGGTGGCCATTGACGCCCCCGACGGGCTGCTGCTCGATGTCACCGGCTGTACCCATCTAAAAGGCGGAGAACCGGCATATATTAAAGACCTGGTAACACGGCTGAAAGCCCTTGGGTACGATGTTCGGCCGGGAATTGCGGACACGATCGGCTGCGCCTGGGCCGTTGCGCATTGCGCCGACTCGGGACTGATCGTCGGTGAGAACGAACACCGTACAGCACTGATGCCGCTTCCCCCCACTGCGCTCAGGCTACAGGGAGACCTGGTCCACAGGCTGCGCCAATTGGGGCTGTACCATATAGGCAGTTTTATCCATATGCCTAAATCTGTGCTTCGACGGAGATTTGGCGCGGACATGGTGTTACGTTTATACCAAGCGCTCGGCCAGGAAGAAGAATTTCTTTTGCCTTTAAAAGAACCTGTTGCATATAGTGAAAGATTAAGCTGTCTTGAGCCTGTGCGCACCCGTCCGGCGATAGAACATGCTCTCCAGGTCCTGCTGGAACAAATGTGCAAGCGACTGTATGTTGAGGGGCTGGGCGCCCGTGACGCTACGTTCAGCTGGTATCGAATTGATGGGAAAAACGGGAATATAGACATCGGTACGAATCACCCGAGCCAGCATGTGGAACACCTGTTCAAACTTTTTGCCATAAAACTGGATACTGTCGCACCCGGCCTAGGCATTGAGCTGTTTGTACTGGATGTCGGGAAAACTGAGCCTGTCAGTCAAAAACAAAGTGACCTCTGGGCGGCTCAACCGGGACTTAACAGCGACGAGGTGGCCGAGTTACTCGACCGCGTCGCTGGACGTACCGGCAATAAAAGTATTAACCGTTACCTGCCAGACGACCATTACTGGCCGGAGCGGAACACCAGAGTATCTGATAGCCTGCTGGAGGAACCCACATCGGAATGGCGCACGGAACGGCCCCGTCCAATCCAATTGTTACAACCGCCTGAGCCGATTGATGCTGCTTTGGCGCTCACCCCGGACTATCCCCCTAAAATGTTTATTTACCGGGGGCAACGCCATGTTGTGGTCAATGCTGATGGCCCGGAACGAATTGAACACGAATGGTGGCTGGAAGAGGGCGAACACCGGGACTATTATATCGTTGAGGACGAAGACGGCGGCAGGTATTGGGTGTTCAGGTCAGGACATTATGACGCTGACCAGCCGCAGCATTGGTTTATTCACGGATTTTTCGCATGAGTTACGCAGAACTACAGGTCACCAGCAATTTCAGCTTCCGGCGAGGCGGCAGCCACCCGGAGGAACTGGTCGATACGGCGGCCGACCTGGGGTATTCTGCTATCGCTTTAACCGACCGAAATACCTTTGCAGGGGTTGTGAGGGCCTATGTGGTAGCCAAAGACCGGGGCATCAAGTTTATACCGGGTGTCCGTCTTGACCTGCTTGACGGCGCGAGCCTCCTCGCCTACCCGACCGACAAGGCGTCTTATACACGCCTGTCTGCGTTGATCACTATTGGCAATTTACGCGCTGAAAAAGAAAAGTGCTTTTTATATAAAGAAGATCTGTACCAACATTCCGAGGGGAGTATTTTTGTCGTTATTCCTCCGGCAACCATTGATGAGGAGTTCGAATTAAGCCAGGACTTTAAGAACGACGTCAGGGAATACCGACTGCGGCTGCCCACTCTGTATATAGCAGCCTCACGGTATTATACAGGCGATGACGCGAAGCGGTTATTTCTTCTATCGGAATTAAATGCGCCTCTTGTCGCAACTAACGATGTTCACTACCATCACCCTGAGCGGAGGGAATTGCAGGATGTGTTAACCTGTGTGCGTGAAAAATGCACGATCTTCAATGCAGGATACAAACTGCATCAAAATGCCGAGCGATTTCTGAAACCTGTTTATGAATTAGAGCGCATTTTTACAAACTATCCTGAAGCGATCGCCAACACAACTATTATAGCGGATGCCTGCAATTTTGACCTGAAAAGCCTCGAATATGAATACCCGGATGAACTCACGCC
>JAFDZL010000352.1 GCA_018266935.1 Bacteroidota bacterium
CGTCAATCAGTCGCTGCTTTCGTCTGGTCAGCCGATCACGGTGAATCTGGAAAACAACGAACTTTTCGGTATCCAACAGAAGTCGCTTTTCGGTACCCGGTTCGATTACCAGGTAAATGATAACCTGGCCCTTGGCGGAACATTTATGCACCTCACCGAGCAGCCTATCACGCAAAATGAGATCATCGGCCAGGAGTCCATATCCAATACGATGTATGGTTTTGACGTGAACTACAATTCGCCATCACGGTTCCTGACACGCCTGGTTGATAAGATACCGTTTATCACCACCAAAGTGCCGTCGTCGGTAAGTTTCACCGGTGAATTTGCACAGTTGCTGCCCGGCGCTCCTGCGGCGCTGAATTTTGCCGGCTCAAAGAACGGTACATCGTACCTGGACGACTTTGAAAGCAGCCAGTCGATCATCGACCTGAAAAGCGCTTCGACCTGGCAGCTATCCGGTACGCCGCAGCGTTTTAAGGAATCGCAGCTTTTCGATAACCTGGGTTACGGTTTCAACCGGGCCCGGCTGTCATTTTACAACATCGACCCTGTATTTTACAGCGGCGGCACGGTGTCTGTTTCACGGACGGAATTGTCAAAGCCTTACGTGCGCGAAGTACTGGAAACGGAGGTGTTCCCTTACAAACAATCGGTTACCGGGCAGCCCTTAACGCTGCCAACGATGGACCTGGCCTTTTACCCCATGGTGCGCGGCCCGTATAATTATACCACCATCGGCGTTAATAACGATGGTACGCTGGCCAACCCGACGAGCCGCTGGGGGGGCATTTTCAGGGGGATATCCAGTACAGATTTTGAGTCGCTCAACGTACAATATATTGAGTTTTGGGTGATGGACCCCTTCATTGGTAAGCCCAACTCAGCGGGTGGCCACCTTTACTTCGACCTGGGTGATATTTCGGAAGATATTTTGCTGGACGGCCGCAAAAGCCTGGAAAACGACATCCCGGTAAACGGCGACTTCAGCCAGGTGGATACCACGGCATGGGGCAGGGTGGCGAAGATACAACCCGTGGTGAATGCATTTGACAGCAACCCGTCAAACCGGGTGACACAAGACATCGGCCTGGACGGACTGAACGATGCCGACGAACGCGCCAAGTTCGCGCTGCAGATACAGGCGGTGCAGTCAAAAGTAAGTCCGCAGGCGGCGACAGAATTCAGGAACGACCCGTCATCCGACGATTACCAGTACTACCTGGGCCCGCAGCTCGATGCGCAGCAGGCCGGTATCTTACAGCGTTACAGCAAATACAACGGTACCGAAGGCAACTCCAAAACGTCCGAACAATCGCAGGCCGAACTGGGGATACCCACGTCCGCATCCACGTCGCTGCCCGATGCCGAAGATGTGGACCGGGATAATAACATGAATACCAACGACCAGTATTTTGAGTACGACGTGCCGCTGACGCCGCAGGGAATGGTTATCGGGCAGAACTACATCAACGATAAAGTGGTCTCGCAAGTAAAGTTGCCCAACGGCACCACGCAGGCCGTAACATGGTACCAGTTCCGCATACCGATCAACAGCAGCCTGAAAACTTCGGTCAACGGCATACAGGATTTTAAGTCGATCCGGTTCATCCGTATGTATATGTCCGGCTTCGCGGATACCATGATCATGCGTATGGCTTCGCTGCAATTGGTTCGCGGCGACTGGCGCGCTTTCAACAACGAAAATAACCCGGCGAACGTAATTGCCGACCCGGCGATAGTGAACCCGCCGCTGGATAACTCGGCGATTGACGTCGGAACGGTGAATATCGAAGAAAATGGAAACCGCACGCCGATCCCCTATGTGGTTCCGCCCGGCATTACCCGTCAGCGCAACTATAACAACCTGCAAACCAACACGCAGCTGAACGAACAGTCGCTTTCGCTCAATTTCAGCAACCTGACCGACGGGTATTCACGCGCGGCGTTCAAAGACTTCAACAACGATCTGCGTAAATACAAACGCATACAAATGTTTATCCACGCGGAAGGCGCGCAACTGAGGAATAACGACGTGCATGCATTCATCCGCCTCGGCGTGGATTATACCGAGAACTACTACGAATACGAAATACCGATGCAGGTAACCCAGCCGGGCACGGCCGATCCGAATGCGATATGGCCCGCCGCCAATGAACTTGACCTGCAGCTTTCGCTGCTGACCAGCGCGAAGCTGGCCCGTGACGCGGCCAAGCTTAACGGCAAGCCATGGCCGCTCACCGTTCCATTCACGATAAGCGATGGGCGCAACAAGATCACGATCATGGGCCAGCCCGACCTGAGCCGGGTGGAATCGGTTATGCTGGGTGTGCGCAATCCTTTCAGGGGTAACTCACCTCCGGGCACCGACGATGGCCAGGAAAAAACAGGTATCCTTTGGTTCGACGAGCTGCGCATGACCGAGTTCGACAACCAGGGCGGATGGGCCGCAAACGGAAGGCTGGATGCCAAGCTGGCCGACTTTGCGACGGTCACCGTATCGGGCACACGCACGACCGTGGGCTGGGGATCGCTGGATTCAAAGCTTGAGGACCGCAGCCTGAATGATACCAAGGCTTATTCGGTGTCGGGCAGCGCCGAACTGGGCAAATTCTTCCCGGATAAAGCAGGCATGAAAATTCCGCTGTACGTGAATGTGACGCACCAGGTGAGCACCCCTCAATATGATCCGGCGCAACCGGATATTACCCTGAAACAAAGCCTGCAGAATGCCCAAACGTCAAAACAGCGCGATTCGATACAGAACGCAGCCGAGGACTATACCTTGCGAAAAAGCTTCAACCTGACCAATGTGCATAAGGCCAGGACAAGCAACGCTGCGCCGCCGCATGTGTGGGATATCGAGAACTTTGCCGCTACTTATTCATATATCGAATACGATCACCACGATTTCAATACGCTGAGCGATTTTGAAAAGACCTACCACGTTTCGGTGGCTTATAACTTTACGGTTCAGCCCAAATATTACAGCCCTTTCGAGAAGGCCATCAAAAGCAACCTGCTGGCGCTCGTCAGGGATATCAATATCGACCTGGTGCCTTCGCGTTTGAATTACAGTATCAGTTTTGATCGTTTCTTTGCCGAAAATACGCTGCGCAACAACGATCCGACCAACGTTATCCCGATACCGACGACATATAATAAGACCTTCAACATCAGCACCAATTACGGACTTGGCTGGAACCTGACCAAATCGCTGATGCTGGACATCGACGCCATCAACCTGGCTACCGTGGATGAGCCGGCCGGTGAGCTGAACGGCATGAAGCGGGATACCTTATGGCATAACATCCTGAACCTGGGCCGTACCACCAACTACAATCATACGCTGACGTTGAACTACAATGTGCCCATCAATAAAATACCTTATATGGACTGGGTGAACGTGATCGCGCGTTACTCCACGCACTTTACCTGGCAGTCGGAAGCATTATTTGCGATCAATGACCCGCAGTATAATGTCGGTAATACCATATTCAACCAGCGCAACATACAGCTGAACCCGACATTCAATTTGGTCACCCTTTACAATAAATTCCCGCTGCTGAAGCGATTATCGGAGCCCCCGAGAAAAGGCGATGACGAAGATAAACAGCCTACAGGCGTTGCAAAGGTGTTGCTCAGCCTGCTTACCAGCGTAAAAAATATCAGCGTGGCTTACACGCGCACCGATGGAACTACGATACCCGGATATTTGCCCGGTTCCAACTTCATGGGCGAAGATTTCAATTATAACGCCCCGGGCATAGGGTTTTTATTAGGCAGCCAGGCCGATCTTCGGCAACAGGCAGCTACGCACGGATGGATAACCACGGATACGCTGCAAAATCAATTATACATACAGTCGTTGCAGCAGGATATTCACCTTAAGAGCTCGCTCGAGCCGTTTAAGGACTGGAAGATCGATCTGATCGCTTTCCGGACGCAGGATCACAGCTACCAGAGCAATTTTAAATATCTGCCGGCAAACGGTGATTTTGAAAACCTGACGCCAACCATTACCGGCGACTACACCATATCCTTTATGTCTATCGGTACGGCATTTGCGAAGGCTACCAGCGGTGATAATTCGTCGCCGCTGTTCAGCAAGTTCGAAAGCGACCGTTCGATCGTTTCTCAGCGCCTGGGCAAGCTTAACCCCAATTCGGTTTCTGCAAGCAATAATTACGCGGACGGCTACGGACCGAACTCGCAGAATGTCATCGTGCCGGCATTCCTGGCGGCTTACACCGGCAAGAATCCTGCAACCATCGGCCTGAGCGGATTCCCGAACATTCCAATACCGAACTGGGATATGCGCTACAGCGGCCTGAGCCACATACCGTTCTTTGCCGACCTGTTCGAGTCGGTAGACATACGCGACGGTTACCGTTCGACTTATACCATCGGCAACTATACCACCCTGCTGCAGTACCAAGTCACGAACGGCGCGGTAAGCTCGAGGGATGAGAATAACGACTTTTTGCCGCAATACCAGTTTTCGTCTATCACGATATTTGAACAGTTTGTGCCGCTCTTCGGGATCGATGTCCGGTTCAAAAACAATATGACGGCGAACCTTGAATACCGCCAGAGCCGCGCACTGAATATGAGCCTTTCCAACAGCCAGCTGGCGCAGCAGAATGAGAATGATATCGTTTTCGGGTTTGGCTATAAGACCAGGAATTTCAGGTTCCCGTTCGGCCTGTTCAATGGGACCACGCTGAACAACGACCTGACCTTTAAAGTCGATTTTTCGCTTCGTGATAATAAGACGCTCGTTTACCAGGCCGATGTCCCGGGCGCGCAGGTTTCATCGGGCGCCCAAAACATCACTTACCGGCCCCAGATCGATTATGTGATCAACCAGCGTTTCAATCTCAGCCTGTTCTACGATTCCAACATCACCAGGCCTTTCACCTCGCAAACGTTTAACACCGCCTTCACCAATTTCGGTATCAACCTGAAGCTGCTGCTGCAATAATCACCAGACGTTCCTACGGAACGAAACGATTTTTTTAATCATAGCTACCGACCAGGCGTCCTTACAGGACGCTCGCTAACGTTTTCATCCCTTTGCGACGGCTGGTTGGTAAAAAAAATGTCCAAATGCATTCTCTGGATGTTTCAAGACCATTTTTACTTGCGGCGTCCTTACGCAATGTTTATTAACAGGCCGACCCCATCGGGGTCCAAGGTCGGTAGAAAAAAAGCAAGCGGAAATGCCGTGCCATCGGTACGCAACCTGGCGAGGTTCCGTACCGACGGCACGCTGAATTGTTTGATAAACGAATATTCTACCGACGTTTAGCACCTGACGGCGCTATTTGAAACACATATTCCTTAACTTAATGGCATTGTCCTTCGGAACGAAAAATACAAAACAGCGTCCTGTAAGGACGCCTCGTTGGTAGGACTAATTAGACGTTATTTCCGTTCCGTAGGAACGTTTCGTGAAATGGACGCCATCCATAAAAAAACAAAAAGCGATAGGTTGTGAGCCCATCGCTGATACAGTTGATTATATGTGTTTTTATTAATTATTCCCTGGTAACCCTGCCCGAACCTGTCGTGCTGCTGTTGATCGAGCTGGCATTGCCCGAATAAAGCACGCTTCCCGAGCCGGTGATATGGGCATTAATGCTTCTTTCTGCCTGGACATAGATATTACCCGAGCCGGTAATCACGGCGCTAACCGAATTGCTTCTCAGATCTCTGCCTGAAATTTCGCCCGACCCACTGACTACGAAGTCGGCATCATTTGCGCTGCCCGATAACTTGATATTGCCCGAGCCGCTTATGGTAGCATGGGCGCTGCCGGCTTTGATCGACGCGCTGATATTGCCCGAACCGCTAAGAACTGTTTTAAAATTGCTGGCGCTGATGGTGCCATCTACCTTGATACCACCCGATCCTGAATTGGTGAGTTCCTCCAGCGACCGCGCTTCAACATAAATATCGGCTTTGCGGATATTGTGGTGACGCCATTCACGGTCTTTAAAACGGATCTTGAGCGTATGTCCCTCTACTACAGTTTCAATGTCGTTTATAACATCCGCGTCGGCATCGACTCTAACGCTTTCATTACCGTCCATCTTGACATAAACATTGAATGATCCGGCCGAAGCGATGGCGCTAAAACCCGAAACTGAACGGCTTTGCCCCTGCGCCGAAGCCTTTGTGGTTGCCAGCGATAATAAGGCCGCCGGCAAAATAAGATATGATAATCGTTTCATTTTTAATTCCTTTTAACCAAATGACGTGCTAAAATTACAAACGTTGCATGTATTTCTAAGCGACCTCAAATTGTAGGCTGATCTTTCTTTTGAGCTTCCTCCGCTTCTTTCTTCAGCTCGCGGTTTAGTCGCCTTTGCTTCCTGCGTTGTTTGCGCTCGGCTTTTTTGATCTGGCGCTCTACCTTCTTTTGTTTTTGCTGTGCTAACTGGGCCTTAATATTTTCCTGAACCTGCTTGGTCACTCCGGCGTTGGGCTTTATGCCGGCAAACAGAGTCTGCCAGATGCTGCCCCAGAATGCCACGGTGTCCGGGCGTTGGTAATTGACATAAACGGAACGCGGCGCATCACCTGGTTCATCGGGGTTATCATGTTTGATCACCAGCGTATTGGCAAACAGAGAAGCAATAGTCATGTGTTTCAGCCGGTCGTGCGCGGTATCGGGCTTAAGTACGGTTACGAGCAGATCGTGATAGAGCACCTGTACAGTTCCCTGTGCGGTAGCTTTGTTGGCATGGATATCAAAGGTCATCCGCTTTAAGATGCCCGAATTGAGCTTAACAAGCGCGAGCGGCATGGATGCCTGGTTCATCGCCGGCAGATTCATGGCGCCTACGCTTCCTTTATAGGTAAAGCCCGCATTGGGGTCTGTCAGGTCGAACCTGAAAAATACCTGCAGTTTGCCCTGGTTCATCAGTTGGCTGGTAATGCGGGCCGTGCAGATATGGTTCTTTTGGAGCGAATCCTTATTCGTCGTTACATGGACGATCTCGCCGTCGCTGTTATCAAAAGCGACCAGCCCTGTTTGGTTTGACTTTTGGTTGAATTCGTTGTAAGTGATGTTGATGCGGTGCGCATGTATAGTATCGACAGTAATATCGGCGTTAACCTCGCGCAGCGCAAAATGCGGGAAACTTTTGATACGGTCGGTTTTGCGCGGCGACTGTCGCGGGTTGGCGGAAATGGTGAGGCTGCCGGTATTGATCGTCAACGCAGAGACATGGACGATGCGATATTTGTGGTAGCTCACAAAATCAAAATGATCAGCCTGCAATGAATCCACATGTATCTTAAAGCGGTCGTGATAGCTGTGCTTATAAAAAACTTCAGGTTTTACCGGCTCCAGGTCAAGACCGCTGATATCCAGCCTTGACGTTTGTGTGGAGAGGTGGATCTGCCCGATCTTATAATTATAAAGCTTATTGGACGATTGGCCGGAATAATTATCGACAATAGCGTCGATGTCTTTGCAATACAGCGTCCTCGACCGGTCTGATTGCGTGGTCGAGTCGATCAGCATGTCCGTAGCGCTCAGGCTCAGTTCCTTCAGCTCGGATAGGGCCAGTTTATTGCCGGAATAGTCCTCGTATTTTAGCTTGACGTCGCTTAACGCAATTTGCCCGATATGTATCGATTTGAGTGTTTTCGACATCTTTTGCCATATCGTGCGGTGGTCCTTCAGCGTCGTGTCTTTCGTATGATTCAATTGATAACTAACATTGATCTCCGGGTCGCTCAGGATTACCTGCCCGATCTCAAGCTTGTGCTGAAAATAAAGTTTGAACGGGTGTATGTGCGACAATATAAGGCGCTTGACATGCAGTTCAACCAGGTTGTTGGGCGCCAGGTGCGCCTTTTTCCGTCGATTGTAAACAGCGGTATCCGGTTTCAGGTTGATATTATAAATGTCGATCTCACCACGGACAATATGCAGTTCGGCATCCGAAAAGTCGATATGATAGAGGCTGTCGCTGCTTTTGAGGACCATCTTACGGACTTGTTTCGCCAGGATAGGCGACCAGTATTGGTTAACAATGAGGGAAAGGACAAGTATGATAGCGACCAGGGCGCAGGTTATAATAATGCCGATCTTATGTGACTTGCGCAGTCTTGCCTTCATGGTTCAGTTTCGGTTGAGGCTCTGCATATAACAGCAGCCTTTGCAATTTGTTGATTTTCGCGTTATAAAACGTCATAAGAGAGTCGGGTTTTTGTAAAACGTGACAAACTGTCACATTAAATTTAAAAATTGTGTATTTTTGCAGTCCAATTTTTAGGTAATGATGGATTTTGCTGTTCCGGATAAAACGCACGACGAAAGCAGGCAGGGCGAGGCTTTGGTATTGGAGACGGGGAAGAAAAGCGACCGCAAGCTTTATATCGAAAGTTACGGCTGCGCCATGAACTTTTCGGACAGCGAGATCGTCGCATCGATATTGGCGGATAAGGGCTTTGAGACGACCGGCAGCTACAACGATGCCGACGTGATCTTCATCAATACCTGTTCTATCCGCGAAAACGCCGAGCAG
>JAFDZL010000353.1 GCA_018266935.1 Bacteroidota bacterium
ACAAGCGAGGACGCTTGCGGCAGCGTTTACCGGCAGCACTTACCGGCAGCATTTACGGACATAGCAAACGGGCTACCTGTCTAAGGTCCGCATGCAAGGTAATGAACTATACCATTACGGATTGTCGTTTAATACCCGGATTCCGGTTCCAACGAAATTGCCTGAATAGCAAGCTGACTACCTGTCTAAAGGCCACAAGCGAAGACGCTTGCGGCAGCATTTACCGGCAGCATTTACGGACATAGCAAACGGACTACCTGTCTAAGGCCCGCATGCTAAGTAACGAACTATGCAATTACGGATTATGGTTTAATACCAGGATTCCGGTTCCAACGAAATTGCCTGAATAGCGAGCGGACTACCTATCTACGGGCCACAAGCGAGGACGCTTGCGGCAGCGATCATTTACGACCAGCGGCTTGCAAACTACTTTTTAATCAGCGATAACTTTAACCAAACCTTTTATACCGCAATAGTCTCTCGCGCTGCTGTACAGGTATTCGGCAGCGTTTTCAACAAAACCAGCCTCAACCGGATTGTTATGCGTATAATCGATCTTTTGCTGGATAACATGCGTGCTCCAAAGTTCGATGGGGTGATTATGCTGCTGCCAAAACTGATTTTTTGAATTATTCGAATTGGCTGCTCCGGCCTTCCTGAAAGAGTTTAAAAGCCATTCGCGGCGGCTTTCCTGCGTATTGTTTTCGATCAATTCGATCAACTTTCTTGAAGTGTAAGATTTAAAACCGCCCAACAGTTCATCAGGCTTTTTGGTGGTTGATCTGAAAACCAAATGCATGTGGCTCGGCATAATACACCAGGCATAAATTTCCATTCCTTGCTCATCCACGCAACGGTTCAGGCTTTCAACTATGCAGTCGAAATACATCCTTCGCACAAATACGTCGATCCAAAACACCGTCGCAAAGCTCACGAAGTACATACCTTCAGGATTATGAAATTTGTAATTGCGGCTCATGGTTTGAAGATAGAGATTTCGGTTGGAAATGGAAATTGCGTGCCTGACATGTGGGCTATCTGTCTAAGGGCCACAAGCGAGGACGCTTGCGGCAGCGGCGTAAAAGTATGCTGATGACGGTCACTGAGCATACGGTTGGAAACGGTGGTTACGGCATCAACAACCCGTTCGTCGTTTATCCCCACGCTGCCGCAAGCAATCTTAAACGCTACCGCAAGCGTCTTCGCTTGTGGTCGGCATGCAAGGTAATGAACTATGCCATTACGGATTATCGTTTAACACCAGGATTCCGGCTCCAACGAAATTGCACTGAATAGCGAGCGGACTACCTGTCTAAAGGCCGTAAGCGAGGACGCTTGCGGCAGCTATTGTGAAATATAGCTTAGTGAAGCTTAGAAAATCTTATGCCATCTTACCAGCAATTGATGCAAGCTTAATTTGCATTTCTTTTTTCTTGTTTTCAATTTCCAATTTGTCTTTCATCTCCGTGAGAATCAAATCAAGCACTGACTGTATGACCGGGAAATATTCTAAACACTCGTTTTCTGAAAGATTATGTATGCCCTTACTTAGAATAGAGTACAATGTCTTATTGCTAACCAAGTATTGAGGTAAGTTGTCCTTTAACGCATCAATTCTTTCTTTCATTCGTTTCTTCTGGTATTCAGCTTCATCCCAATCCGGTGTTTTACGTGCATCGTCAAGAGCCGGTGTGATAATAAAATTTTCAACGATTCTCCTCAAATACACAAACGAACCTATTCCAACTCCATGTGAAAATAATCCGATAGCTTTTGAATACTCTTTAAAATATTCACTACCAAGAATTCCTTTAAATTGCTTTATTGATTCAACATTTAAGTCCGCAACGGAAGGAAATTGTCCGATTTTTTGAATACAGCCATTAGCAATCAATATATTATATATCAATTGATGCTTCAGATTTCTAGAGCATTGAAATCTCTTTTCAATTAGAAGGCTATCCTGATCGAAGTCAATATTCCAACCAGCAGCATTCGTGACAGAAGTAATTCCAAAATTTGGGCGGTTTACCGTTGGCCAATTCGTAATCGGAGTAAATACCGAATTTTGTTTACAGTCCACGCAATAGCAGTCAATTGATTCAGTAGTATAAACCAACTTAAAAGCTTCTTCTTTTGTTAGCCCTTTGACTGCCAACGGGTCGTATAAGCCGTCATTTACATAAAACTTATTGTCTAATTCGCTCATGGTAACACAAATATATTGTTACCCCCGCACTGTCGCAAGCAATCTTGTACGCTACCA